>NZ_JBVVPY010000010.1:0-232817 GCF_055811335.1 Mesorhizobium sp. WSM4847
TCCTCCCGGCGAAGGAGAAAACTGTCACCCATGCAATCAGTCCATTCTGTTACCTATCTATCCGGTTCGGACACCGGGCACTTCTCCCCGTATAGTGACGGGGAGAAGGGGCTGGCCGCACGCTCGGCGCTTTTTTTGCAGCGCTGGATATTGGCGAAATCCTTTGCGAAGGCGTCCTTCTCCCCGTCACTATACGGGGAGAAGATGGCGGCAGCCAGATGAGGGGCGGCGCCAACCTGCGCGATTGCCTCGACCCTATTCGGCCGCCAGGGGCAGTTGCGGCTGGTCATCGTTTTCCGCCAGTTTCGGCTCGACGGCCGGCGCCGCGTCCTCGACCTTCTTGCGCTCCCGGCCGAAGAACAAGGCATAGCCTGCCGGAAGGACGAGGATGGTCAGCACCGTGGCAACGAGGATGCCGCCCATCATGGCATAGGCGAGCGGACCCCAGAAGACGCCGCGCGAGATCGGGATCAGTGCCAGGACCGCCGTCAGCGCCGTCAGCATGATCGGCCGGAAACGGCGGACTGCCGAGCCGATGATGGCCTCCGAGCGTTCCATGCCGGCTGCGATGTCCTGGTCGATCTGATCGACCAGGATGATCGAGTTGCGCATGATGATGCCAAGCAGCGCGATGACGCCGAGAATGGCGACGAAACCGAACGGCGCGCCACTGATCAAAAGTGCCGCCGCAGCACCGATGATGCCGAGCGGACCGGTCGCCAGCACCAGCATCGCCTTGCCGAAATGCTGCAGCTGGATCATCAGCAGCACGACGATGACGGCCAGCATGATTGGAGCTTTCGCAGCAATCGAGGCCTGGCTTTCGGCCGAATCCTCGGCGCCGCCCTGGATCTCGATGTTGTAGCCAGGCGCCAGGCCGTCGCGCAGGCCCTGCATCTCGCTGTACATCTTCATGACGACATCGTTCGACTGCACGCCGTCCGGCAGCGTGGCGCGCACGCTGATGGTCGGCAGGCGGTCGCGCCGCCATTCGACACCTTGCTCCAGCACCGGGACGACCTTGGCGACCTGCGACAGCGGCACGAAGCCACCGAAATCCGTCGGGACAGAGATCGAGTCGACCGCCGACAGCAGGTGGCGGCTTGCCTCCGGCTCGCGAGCGACGATCGAAACCGTCTCCTCGCCATCACGGAAATCATCGAGCGGCGCTCCCGACATGGTCGCCTGCAGCATCTGGCGGATGCGCTGCGAGGTGACGCCGAGCGCACGGGCGCGATCCTGGTCGATCACCAGCTTCATCTCCGGCACCGGCTCCAGCCAGTCGTCGTGGACGGCGCCGAGCAGCGGATTTGCCTGAAACTTCGCCTTCACCTCGTCGGCGATGCGGCGCACCTCCTGGCGATCCGGGCCCATGACGCGCATCTGCACCGGCCAGCCGGTGGGCGGCCCAAGGAACAGGCGGTCGACCTTGGCGCGGACCGACGGGAAATCCTCGGCCAGAATGGTGCGCAGCTTGACGATCAGCCGCTCGCGGGCCGGTTCGTCATTGGCCATCACCAGAAGCTGGGCAAAGTTCGGATTGCGAAGCTGCTGGTCGAGCGGCAGGAAGAAGCGCGGCGCGCCCTCGCCGATATAGGTGGCGATGAAGCGCTTGTCCTTGTCGTCCATCATCCTGGTTTCGAGCGCCTTGGCCTGCGTCTCGACTTCCTTGATGCTGGTGCCTTCCGGCAGCCAGAGGTCGACAAGGATTTCCGGACGCGACGACTGCGGGAAGAAATTCTGCGGGATGAACTGGAACGCCCACAGGCTGGTGACGAAGGTCACCAGCGTCATGACCAGCACGATGATGCGGTGGCGCACGGACCAGCTGACGGTGGCGCGAAGCCGGCGATAAAAGCGCGTGTCGAAGACATCGTGATGGCTGCCGGCGTGTTTTCGCTGCTTGAGGATCATGTGACCAAGCGACGGCGTGAAATAGACCGCCACGAACCAGGAGACGACCAGCGCGATGCCGACAACGTAGAACAGCGTGCGCACATATTCGCCGGCCGTCGAAGCCGCGAAGCCGACCGGGATGAAGCCGGCGGTGGTGATCAGCGTGCCGGTCAGCATCGGGAAGGCCGTCGAGGTGTAAGCGAAGCTCGCCGCCTCGATCTTGACCATCCCTTCCTCGAGCTTGCGTTCCATCATTTCGACGACGATCATCGCATCGTCGACAAGCAGGCCGAGCGCGATGATCAGCGCGCCAAGCGAAATGCGCTGCAGATCGATGCCGATCTCGTACATGATGGCGAAGGTCGCGGCCAGAACGAGCGGAATGGTGATCGCGATCACCAGGCCCGAACGCCAGCCGATCGTCAGGAACGAAACGACAAGCACGATCAGCAGCGCCTCGCCGAGCGCCGTCATGAACTCGCCCACCGCGTCCCGCACGACTTCCGGCTGGTCGGCGATCTGATCGACCGAAACCCCGTAAGGCAAGGCCTCTTCGAAGCGGTGATAGGTCGCCTCGACCTCCTTGCCGACATCGGTGACGTTGAAGCCCTTGGCCATGACGACGCCGACCTGGACGCTGTCTTGGCCGTTGAATCGGTATTTGCGCTGATAGGGATCTTCGAGACCTGTGGTCACGGTTGCGATGTCGCCGAGGCGGGTCACCTGATTGCCGGCGCGCAGGCGAAGTTCGCGGATGTCGGCCGCCTCCGTCACGCTGCCCTCGACCGAGATGCGCACAGAGCGCTGGCCGGTGTCGACCGAGCCTGCCGGATCGACATTGTTCTGGCCCTTGATCGCGTTCTGCAGATCGGTGAGTGTCAGGCCGCGCTCGGCAAGCACCTTGGACGAAACGTCGATATAGAGTTTTTCCGGCTGGTCGCCGATGATCACGGCCTTCTCGACGCCGGGCGTGGTCAGCAGCATGTCACGCGCCTGGATGGCCAATTTCTTCAGCTCGGGATAGCTGTAGCCATCGCCGCTGATCGAATGCAGGGTGATGAAAGTGTCGCCGAATTCGTCGTTGAAGTAGGGCCCAAGCAGCCCCTGGGGCAGCTCATTGGCGATATCGCCGACCTTCTTGCGCACCTGGTAAAAGGCATCCGCGACCTCAGTCGGATTGGTGTCGCCTTCCACCTGCAAGGTGATGATGGCGCTGCCGGCGCGCGTGTAGGAACGGACGAAATCGAGATGCGGCGTTTCCTGCAGCTTGCGCTCGATCTTGTTGACGACCTGGTCCTCCATCTCCTGGATCGAGGCACCGGGCCAGACCGCCTGGACGACCATGATGCGGAAGGTGAAATCCGGATCTTCCTTCTGGCCCATGCGCATCAAGCCGAGCGCACCGGCAACGATGATCAGGCCGAACAGGAACCGCGCAATGCTCGGGTGCCCGATCGCCCAGCGCGAAAGATTGAAGGGCCGTTTTTCATTGGTGTCGGTGGTGTCGGTGGTCATAGCGCCAGTCCATCTGTCTGATCGTCAGCGCACGCACATGGCATGCCCACGGAGCTTCTAATGCTGGAGCCTGTTCCATCCTGATAGGATCGGGATGGGGCTCCATCTTTCCTGTTCGAGCATGATCTTTTCCGAAAACCGGCTTCCACTTTTCGGGATCATGCTCCAGGCTTCCGGGCGGCGAGGCTTTCCGAGCGGAGAGACACTCATCGCGGTGGGGCGCCAGGATCGATGTCGGGGGGGGAAACATCGACCTGACGTCTCGACAATCGGGCACCTGCCGCCCGGAAACCGTGAACCGCTTGACCTCGCGGCTTGCGCCGATGCGAGGAGAAGCCGTTTTGTGCCTGGCCGTCAGCGCACGTGCTTGACGGCATCGCCATCATCGTCCGCCGATGCGGACTGTTGCACCGCATCGCCGGTCAGCTTGACTTTTAGATTTTCGGCCATGAATTGCGTGCCCGCCGCAACGACGACATCGCCGGGCTTCAATCCTTCGGCAACATGCACGCCGTCGGCGGTGAACTCGGCGACCTTGATCGGACGCGCATGGACGGTCTCGCCGCCGCGGTCCACGGTCCAGACGATCTGCTGGCCGTCTTTTTGCGCCAGCGCGCTCAACGGGATCGATACGCTTTGCAGGCTGTTGTTGGCGGCCGAAGCCTCGATATTCGCGGTCATGCCGAGAAGCACGCGCGGATCGTTGGGCAGGCTGACGCGAACGGCAAAGGTACGCGACTGCTGATCGGCGCTGCCGGCGACTTCACGGACCTTGCCGTCGAGCGTCAGCGCTTCGTCGGACCAGAAGCTTGCTTTGACCTCCTTGCCCGGCTTGAACTGGGCGATATCGGTTTCCGGCACGGCGATCAGCACTTCCTTTTCGCCATCGACGGCAACGGTCACAACCGGCGTGCCGGAGCCGACCACCTGACCGACATCGGCGGTGACTGACGTGACGATGCCGTTCCTGTCCGCCTTGAGGTCGGTGTAGAGGACCTGGTTCTTCGCCTGGTCAAGCGCTGAGCGGGCGGAGTTCCGGGTGGCGACCGCCTGATCATAGCTGAGCGTCGCCTGTTCGAGCTGCGATTTCGAGGCGAACTTCTTGGCAAACAGCTGTTCGGCACGACGGCGGGCAAGGCCCGTCGTCTCGACCTGCCGCTCGGCGGCCTCGAGGCTGGCCTCGGCACTCTTGACCGAAAGGTCGTAGTCGGCGGGATCGATGCGGGCCAGAACGTCGCCCGGCTTGACGCGCTGGCCGATGTCGACCAAGCGCTCGGTGATCTTGCCGTTGATGCGGAACCCGAGATTCATCTCGGTGCGGGCGCGCACCGATCCGGAGTAGGAGAGCTCACGGGTATCGTTCGCCTTGGCGATCTCGACGACCTTGACCGGCCGGACGATGTCCTTGACTTCCACTTTTTCTTGCGAGCAACCGGCGAGCCCAAGCGCCGCGACGACGACCAGAGCCGGACCAATGGCCGGCAGCCTGTTCATGATGGATTTGGACAAAGACACTTGCGTACTCCCGAAATGGAGATGGATTGTCGACGCCCGGCGGACGCCGGCGGTCATTTCTTCAAAGCCCTGAGGGCAAACTCGATAAGCTCGTCCGGCATCGCCCGGTTGTTCTTGGCAAGGCACTGGGCGACCATCTGCGGGTGACAAAGGGTGATGATAGCGGCGCCGAAACACCGCGAAGCGACTTCCGGGTCCTGGTCGGCAAACTCGCCAGCCGCGATTCCCTCGCGGATCACCTCCTCGACCAAGCCGCGGATCCTGTCGATATGCTTCTCGATGACATGCCAATCGCGCTCGATGGCGACGACGACCATTTCGTGCACCTTCTCCTGGTCGAGCATGGTGTCGCGGGTCCACTGATAATGCGTTTGCACGTAGCGGCGAAGACGTTCGCTGGCCGTTCCGGAACTATGGCAGGCGTCGTAGGTCAGTTGGTAGCAAGTAGCGAGCATGCGGCCGCAAACGGCCTGGTGGATTTCGACCTTGGAGGCGAAGAAACGGTAGATGTTCGCCGTCGACATGCCGAGTTCACGGGCTATGTCGGCGACATTGGTCTTGCCGTAGCCGTAGTGGCGGAACAGTCGCTCTGCGCAATCGAGGATGCGCGCAACATTCTCCTGCCGGACCAGGTCAGCCGTCGTGTCGAGGGTGTCATGCATCATTTATCACTAGCTCATTACGAGTGACGAATTTTGAATTTCGTCACTCGTAATTCGAAATCGCCCGCCTGTCAACAGGTGGATGTTACCTGTCTGGGCGACCGGTGACACCTGTCGACACAACCTAGGCGTGAACAGCGTTAACGAAGCCTGCTGCGGGCCGTGCATGGGCATCCCGCCGGTCCTTCAAGACCATCGGCGGCACTCTGCGGCTCAGGTGATCGGCGCCTTATTTTGTTCGAGACGTGCTCCGCAGCGCGCAGCTATGCGTTACCATCCAAGCTGTGGAGATATGGCAAGCTGTGGAGGAGATATGGAATGACCGTGCTGCGCATCGTCTCGAATATCGCAACAGACAGCATTCCGGATGTTCGGAAGTTCTATACCGACTTGTTTGGGCTCGATGCCGTGATGGATCACGGGTGGCTCGTCACGCTGGCGTCCAGCGAAACCACCGTCCCCCAGATCAGCATCGCCAGCGAGGGCGGCTCAGGCACCCCGGTGCCAGATCTGTCGATCGAGGTCGACAATGTCGACGAGGTTTATCTTCGTGCAAACGAGATCGGTTGCAGCGTGGTCTATGATTTGACCGACGAACCGTGGGGCGTAAGACGCTTCTTCATTGCCGACCCGACCGGCAAGCTGCTCAACGTGCTCTCGCATCTTCGGTAGAAGGTGTCTGCAATAATGAACGGGCCCAATTGCGCGGAGGAAAACAATGAGCAGAACAATCCCATTTCATTTCGTCGATGTCTTCGCGGTAGAGCCGCTGACCGGCAATTCCCTTGCGGTGGTCGATTGCGGTGGCGAGTTGGCGCTCGAGCTGATGCAGAACATTGCCCGTGAGTTCAATCAGTCCGAGACCACTTTTGTCCTACCGGCGACCCGGGCGGACGCCGATTGGAAATTGCGCTCTTTCACGCCGAAAGGCGTGGAGGTTTTCGGCGCAGGCGGCCACAACACGCTAGGGGCCTGGTGGTGGCTCGCTGCCGCGGGGCGGCTCGAGTTGGGCGATGGCCCGACATGGTTTCACCAACAGATCGGCGACTTGGTATATCCATTGGCCATCTGGCAAAGCCAGGGAAAACTTGAAAAGATCATTATGCGGCAAGAAGCCCCAGTGGCCGGCCGGCAGATCTCAAATCCTGGCGCCCTTGCCGCGGCACTTGGCCTAAATACTGAAGAAATAACGGACGTCGTGCCTTGCCAGGTGGTCTCGACCGGTGCTGCCCATCTCCTGGTGCCAATCCGCGATCGCCAAGCCGTCGACCGGATTTCGCCTGACGCCAAACAGCTTTTCGACCTGCTCAACGAGGTCGGCGGGGAAGGCTGCTACGTCTTCTCACTTGATCCGCCACTGCGGGGAAGCACAGCGTATGCACGGTTTTTCAACCCGACTGTCGGCATTGCCGAGGATCCGGCAACCGGTACGGCGGCTGGTCCGCTCGCCGCACATCTGGTTGCACACGGTGTTGCGCAGCCCGGCGTAGTCAAGGTCGAGCAAGGCACGGCGCTCGGACGTACCAGCATCATCGAGGTGGATGTCGACGCCGGCTCGGTGAGCGTGTCTGGACGCGGCATCGTGGTGGCGAGCGGGGCGTTTTCGATCTAGTCGAAGGTGACTCAGATGGCGCGCAGGCACCGAACTTATGCCCGTCTCACAAGTTCGCAGCAGGTGGAGCCCCGCCTTTGGCGCGGGTAGGCGGGATGACGTGGTTCTGCCACTCGCTTCGACTTGGATCCGCTTAGGTGGCCGATTAGTTTAATCTGTTCAGGCTTTCGCCCAGTATGACAAGCGCGATGCCGAGCAGCGCAATGTCCTTGATCAGGAACTGGCCGGCGGGACCGAGCGCGGGAAAGCCCAGAGTTGGCTCCCAGATCGGCAGGGCAACCATGATCGAACAGGTGACCAGGAAAATCAGGGCGGCCAATGCCCCGCCGGCGACACCGGCGCGCGCCTACCAAGGGCAGGCAATCAGGAGAAGCCCGGTCGCGATCTCCACGACGCCAAGCAGATAAGAGGCACCGGCTTCACCAAATACCGGATACATCCAGGCGAGCCAAGGCGTGCCGCCGATCAGCGGCCTCAACGCCTCGATCTCAACGGCCGTGAATTTCATCCCGCCGATCATGAGAAGCGGCAATATGACCCCAGTCAGGGCGACGATCGACCCGGCTTTGCTGACCGCGGCGGCCTTTCGCGCCCATGGCCGAGAAAGGGTCTCGTCTTGACCTTCAGACTCTGATGGTCTGAGAATCGGCATGGGGTTCCCTCCTCATGTTCCGTGTCGTGCTTAAGCCTCAGGCGTCGGTTGGTGTCGCAGCTTTTGCTGGCTGCTGCCCAGCCTCAGACTGCCCCCGCACTTTTTGCAACAGGACCCCCGCAAGGATGGCCGCAGCCAGCGCCACCAACGCGCAGATGCCGGCAGTCATCTGGAATGCCTGAGTGAACGCCTCCCGCGCTTTGCCGAGCAGATCGGAACCGAGCGTCTCCGGTAAGGCAATTGCAACTGCGACGGCGCCTCCAAGCGTGTCCTTGGCAACGCTGATTTCCTGTTCGGACACCCCGTCCGCGACCAGCCCGGTCACTCCGCTGCGATAGATGGCGGTGACGATGCTGCCAAGGATCGCGATGCCGAGCGCGCCGCCCAACTCACTGCTGGTTTCCGCGAGGCCGGAGGCCGCACCGGCTTGCCCGGGTTCAACGGTTCCCACGATGAGGTCGGTGGCCAAAGTGAACACCGGTGCAAGGCCCAGGGAAAAGACGCTGTAGCCTGTGACGATGACCGCGAGATCGGCTCGACCGCCACTGCGGGTGAGAATAAGGAATCCCACTGCCGCGAGCGCAAGGCCGACAGCCATCACATAGCCCGGGCGAGCCTTACCGGCCGCGATTGGCGTCAGCATCGAACCGGCGATGAAAGCGACGGCGGAAGGCACCGTCCACAGGCCCGCTACAAAGGGTCCCATCCCGAGCACCAGTTGCAGATATTGCGCGATGAAGAGAAACGAGCCGAACGCCACGAAGAAGCCGAGAACGTTGACCGCCAATGAAGCGCTGAAGGCGCGCGAGCGAAAGAGCCGCAGATCGACCAGAGGATTTTTCAGCCGTGGTTGACGCAAGACGAAAACCGCGCCGACAGCCACGCCGAAGACAATGGCGAAGGCCGCCTCCAAGCCGAATCCATGTTCGGCGATTTCCTTGATGCCGTAGATCACCGAAAGCACCGCGACAAGTGACAGCGCGGCGCTCAAGATGTCGAGCCGACCCGCTTCTGGATCGCGATACTCGGACAGGACCATCGGACCGAACACCAGCAGCGCGACCATGACCGGTACGGCCACGAGGAACACGGAACCCCACCAGAAATAGCTCAGCAGGATGCCCCCGACCAGCGGGCCGATGGCAGCGCCCGCGGAGAAGCTGGCGATCCAGACGCCGATCGCAACCGTGCGCTCCCTCGGATCGAGGAACATGTTGCGGATCAACGAGAGGGTGGACGGCGCAAGCGTGGCCGCGGCAATCCCGAGCAGCGCACGCGAGACGATCAACATTTCGGCGCTTGTGGAGAACGCCGCGAAGACCGAAGCAATTGCAAATGTCACCGCGCCGATCAAAAGCAGTCTGCGGCGGCCGATGCGGTCGCCCAGCGTGCCCATCGTGATCAGGCATCCGGCAAGCAGAAAGCCATAAATGTCCACGATCCACAGAAGTTGCGAACTCGAAGGCCTCAAGTCTGCGCTCAACCGCGGCACAGCCAAATTCAAGACCGTCAGGTCCATGGAATAGAGCAGGCAAGGCAGCGCGATAACCGCGAGCCCCATCCATTCGCGCCGTGTAGCCCTGGGGCTCCGCTCCGCGTTTTCCATTAGAACGCTCCTCCTGCTAGATCTTCTTTCGTCGAGTCGGTTCTTTATCGAGGACGATCGCGAGGCGCTCGATCCGACACAGAGCGATCTTTTTGCTCCGTTCAGCCGATCCAGCTGCTGCAAGGCACGTTGTTGAGTGCGGCTCAGGCACCCCGGTGGCTGATCTGTCGATCGAGGTCGACAATGTCGACGCGGTTTATCTGCGCGCGAACGAGATCGGTTGCAGAGTGGTCTATGATTTGACCGACGAACCGTGGGGGTAAGACGCTTCTTCATTGCCGACCCGACCGGCAAGCTGCTCAACGTGCTCTCGCATCTTCGGTAAAAAAAATTGTTCGCAATACTGAACGGGCCCAATTGCCGGTTCCCGGCATGAGCGGCGGCTCAGGCTAAATTCTGATCTGTCGTGATCCTTCGCGCCCCCCTCTGTCCTGCCGGACATCTCCCCCCCACGAGGGGGGAGATTGGCGGTTTTAGCGCCCAGCTAGTCCTGCAATGTTGAAAGTTGGCGAAAGCGGCGATGACAGCCAATCTCCCCCCAAGTGGGGGAGATGTCCGGCAGGACAGAGGGGGGCGCTGTCCCGCTGCCATCAAACGCTCTGCACCGTCGTGACGCTAACGGCACCTACCCCTTGGCCATCTCCCTCAGCCGGAACTTCTGGATCTTGCCGGTCGAGGTCTTCGGGATTTCGGCGAAGATCACCGCTTTCGGCATTTTGAAGCGGGCGAGCAGCGCGCGGCAGTGATCGATGATCTCGGCCTCGGTCGCCGTCCTGCCCGGCTTCAGCTCGACATAGGCGATCGGCACCTCGCCCCATTTGTCGTCGGGCCTCGCGACGACGCCGCAGGAGGCGACGGCGGTATGCTTGTAGAGCGCCTCCTCGACTTCGATCGAGGAGATGTTCTCGCCGCCGGAAATGATGATGTCCTTGGAGCGGTCCTTGAGCTGGATGTAGCCGTCGGGATGCATGACGCCGAGGTCGCCCGAGTGGAACCAGCCGCCGGCGAAGGCCTCGTCGCTCGCCTTGCGGTTCTTCAGATAGCCCTTCATGACGATGTTGCCGCGGAACATGACCTCGCCGATCGTCTCGCCGTCGGCCGGCGTCTCCTCCATCGTCTCGGGGTCCATCACCGTCAGATCCTCGAGCGCGGCATAGCGCACACCTTGCCTGGCCTTCCTCGCCGCCTTCTGTCCCTTCTCCAGCCCATCCCACTCGCCCTGCCATTCGTTGACGACCGCCGGGCCATAGGTCTCGGTCAGGCCATAGAGGTGGGTGACGGCAAAACCCGCATCGGCCATGCCCGACAGCACCGCTTCCGGCGGCGGTGCCGCGGCGGTGTTGAAGGTGACCGTCTGCGGAAATTGCCGCTTGTCCTCGTCGCTGGCGTTGATCAGCACTGACATCACCACCGGCGCACCGCACAGATGGGTGACGCCGTGGTCGGCGATGGCGTCGTAGATCGGCTTCGGCCGCACCCAGCGCAGGCAGACATGGGTGCCGGCCTGCACGGCCAGCGTCCACGGAAAGCACCAGCCGTTGCAGTGGAACATCGGCAGCGTCCACAGATAGACAGCATGCTTGCCCATGCCGGCATGGATGGTGTTGGCATAGGCCATCAGCGCTGCACCGCGATGGTGATAGACGACGCCCTTGGGATTGCCTGTCGTGCCGGAGGTGTAGTTGAGCGAGATCGCGTCCCATTCGTCGTCCGGCATCGACCAGGCGAAATCCTCGTCGCCGCCCGCGACGAAGGTCTCGTAATCGAGCGAGCCGATCCGCTCGCCCTTGGGATAGGGGGCGTCAGTGGCGTATTCGGGATCGTCATAGTCGATGACCAGCGGTTTTACCCTGGCCAGCGCCAGCGCCTCGCTGACGACATTTGCAAATTCGCGATCGACGACCAGCACCTTGGTTTCGGCATGGTCGAGTTGGAAAGCGATGACGGCGGCATCGAGGCGGGTGTTGAGCGAATGCAGCACCGCCTTGGTCATCGGCACGCCGAAATGCGCTTCCAGCATCGGCGGCGTGTTGGACAACATGACGGTGACGGTGTCGCCCTTGCCGATGCCGCGCCTCTGCAGCGCCGAGGCAAGTTTCAGCGACCGCCGCCAGAAATCGCGATAGGTCGTGCGCTGGCGACCATGGATGATGGCGACATGGTCGGGAAAGGTCCTTGCCGCCCGCTCCAGATAGCTGAGCGGCGTCAGCGGCTGGTGGTTGGCTGGATTCCTGCCGAGATCCTGTTCGTAGGGATTGCCCATCCCGTCCTCCGCTAATGTCTGATCGAAACCTTCTACCCACAGGCTTCCGGCCCGTCACCATGCCACGATAGAGCGCATTTGGCACAAGGTATGATGTAGATTCAGCGGGCGAAAGGCATCGTTTGCGTTTGCCCAGTTTGACTTTTGTCGACAGCCGTGAATAATGTCAGCAAGGAGATGGCATGGCGATCCGACCGGCAGAACAGCTTATCCATAAGGCCGCCTGGCTCTACTATGCCCACGGCTTGCGCCAGGACCAGGTCGCCAGCCAGCTCAAGATTTCCCGAGCCTCGGTCGCCATGTATCTGCGCAAAGCGCGCGAGACCGGCATCGTCAACATCTCGACCTCGACCCAGCTTTTCACCGACGACGTCATGGCGCGCAAACTCGAAGACGCATTGAAGCTCGATGCCGTCTGGATAGCGCCGGAAAACGGCCATGTCGCCGATCCGTCGACCGACATCGCGGTGCTGGCGGCCAGCGTCTTTCTCGAGCTGATCAAGAAGGGCGATCGCATCGGCGTCGCCTGGGGAAGGACCATCTATACGATCGCCGACATCATGTCCTATGCCGATCTGCAGGATGTCACGGTGGTGCAGCTCTGCGGCAATCTGGGAGCCCCCTATTCCTACCGCCCCGACCAATGCACCATGGAAATCGCCCGCCGGCTCAATGCCAAGGGACTCAATTTCTATGCGCCGCTGGTGCTGACGACAGAGGAACTGGCGCGCGGCCTGCGCGACGAGCCGGTGATCCGCGAGCAGTTGTCGGGCATCAGTGCGTGCAATCTGGCGCTTTACTCAGTCGGCACCGTCGACGCCGACAGCCATGTCGTCAAATGCGGCGCGCTGACTGCCAGCGAAATGGAGGTGCTGCGTCGTGCCGGGGCTGCCGGCGTCATCGCCGGTCAGATCATCGACGCGCAAGGCAAGGCGCTCGACTGCAGCTACAACAGGCGGATCATTTCGGCGGAGCTGTCATCGCTGCGCAAGATTGAAAAGCGCCTCGTGGTGGTGCAGGAGGACAGCAAGTTCGGACCGCTGGTGGCGGCGATCGCGGGTGGGCTATGCACGCATCTGGTGGTCGCCGCCCGGATGGCGCGACGGCTGCTCGACCATGCCGGACCGGCAGCAGAAAAGGTCGCCTAGAGAACACAAGCCGCGGACGCATTGTCATCAAGGCGTCGCGGCATTCCTGTTTCACAACAAAACAACCGGACGAAGCGAACATGAAGAACCTGTGGAATGACGGCGACGCGGAGAAGCTGGTTGCCTACTATGCAACAAAGGGTGTGGCCCGCGACCTGGCGCTGCGCGTCTACACGACCAGGCTTCTGGGCGGCGAACCGCGGCTTGTCCTGCATGGCGGCGGCAACACATCGTGCAAGACAAAGGCCATCGATCTCGTCGGCGACGAATGGGACGTGCTCTGCGTCAAGGGCAGCGGCTGGGACATGGGCATCATCGAGCCGCAGGGCCTGCCGGCGGTCAAGCTCGGCGCGCTGCTCAAGGCGCGGTCGCTCAAAAAACTCTCCGACGAAGACATGGTGGCGCTGCAGCGGGTGAACCTGATCGATCCGTCTTCGCCCAACCCTTCAGTCGAGACACTGCTGCACGCCTTCCTGCCGCATAAATTCGTCGACCATACGCACTCGACCGCCATCCTCGCCATTGTCGACCAGGACGATAGCGAGGCGCTGAGCAAGAAGGTCTTCGGCAACAAGATGGGGTTCGTGCCCTACATCATGCCGGGCTTCGACCTGGCGAAGGCGGCTGCCGATGTCTTTGACGCCGACCCGACGGTCGAAGGCCTGATCCTCGACAAGCATGGCATTTTCACCTTCGGCGACGATGCCAAGCAGGCTTACGACCGGATGATCCATTATGTGAACCTCGCCGAGGATTTCATCGCCAGTCACGGCAAGCCGCGCAGCGAAAAAACCGCCTTGCCGGCCAGGCTGGCGAAGCCTGCGGAGATTGCGCCGATGCTGCGCGGCGCGGTGGCGGTGGCGCGCGGCGAAGGCCGCTTCGACCGTATGATCAGCGATTTCCGCACCTCGGACGCGATCGTCGATTTCATCAATTCGGCTGACATTGCCGACTATGCCGGGCGCGGTGTGTCGACGCCCGACCTGTCGATTCGCATCAAGACCGGACCGATGGCGTTGCCGGCGCCCGACGCGGACAAGATCGGCGACTACAAATCCGTCATTCGCCAGCATGTCGAAAAATTCGCCAGGGACTATCGCGCCTACTTCGAGACCAACGACGCGCTCGACGATGTGAAGCGCACTATGCTCGACCAGATGCCGCGCCTGACGCTGGTGCCGGGGCTCGGCATGTTCGGCCATGGCCGCACGCTGAAGGATGCGAAGATTGCATCCGACGTCGGTGAAATGTGGATCGAGGCGGTGCGCGGCGCCGAAGCAATCGGCGATTTCCATCCACTGTCCAAGGCCGACCTTTTTCCGCTCGAATACTGGTCGCTGGAACAGGCCAAGCTCGCCGCCAACAAGTCGAAGCCGCTGACCGGCCAAATTGTGCTGGTCACCGGCGGTGCCGGCGCGATCGGTGCCGCCACGGCAAAGCTGTTCGCCGACAATGGCGCTCATGCGGTCGTCGTCGATCTCGACGCGGCGAGGGCGACGGAGGCCGCAAAAAAAGCTGGCAACGGTTCGATCGGCGTCGGCGCCGACATCACCGACCCGGCGCAGATGCGCGCTGCCTTCGACAAGGCCATTGCCGTCTACGGTGGCCTCGACATCCTCGTCTCGAATGCCGGTGCGGCTTGGGAAGGCAGGATCGGCGAACTCGACGACGCCACTTTGCGCAAGAGCTTCGAACTCAATTTCTTCGCCCACCAGTCGGCGGCGCAGAACGCAGTGCGCATCATGCTCGAGCAGGGCACCGGCGGCGTGCTTTTGTTCAACACCTCCAAGCAGGCGATCAATCCGGGTCCGAAGTTCGGCGCCTATGGCATGCCAAAGGCGGCGACGCTTTTCCTGTCCAGGCAATATGCTGTCGACTACGGCGCCCACGGCATCCGCTCCAATGCCGTCAACGCCGACCGCATCCGTTCCGGGCTGTTGACCGACGCGATGATCGCCAGCCGTTCGAGCGCCCGCGGGGTCTCGGAAAAGGAATATATGGCGGGCAATCTGCTCGGGCAGGAAGTGACGGCCGAAGACGTCGCCCAGGCCTTCCTGCATCAGGCGCTGGCAGAGCGCACCACCGCCAATGTGACGACGGTGGACGGCGGCAACATCGCGGCGGCGCTGCGGTAATGCATGTCGCTCAAACGCCGCACATTTTCGAACGGTACGAACTGGACCGGACGGCTTGCGAATTCGGTCTTTCGTAGCTACATTGTAGCTCTCTTCAAGGAGCAGTAATATGGCAACGGAAACTGTGGTCCGCGCTCGGATCGATGCGGCGACAAAGGCACAGGCGACGGAAGCCTTGGCGGCAATGGGATTGTCCGTTTCCGACGCCATTCGCCTGCTGCTGGTCCGCGTCGCCGCCGACAAGGAGTTCCCCTTTCCGGTGAAGGTGCCGAACGCAACCACTCGAAAGGCCATGTTCGAATTGGAGCAGGGCAAGGGCAAGCGTTTCGCCTCGGCCGACGAGTTGTTCAAGGACTTGGAAATCTGATGTGCTGGCGCCTGTTCGATCCGGACAATTCCGCCGTGATGTGAAACGTGCCGAGAAGCGTGGCAAAGATCTTGGCAAGCTGCGCGAGCTGTTGGGCCTCCTGCTCGCCGGCGATGAACTCC
This sequence comes from Mesorhizobium sp. WSM4847, assembly GCF_055811335.1. Taxonomy (NCBI): domain Bacteria; kingdom Pseudomonadati; phylum Pseudomonadota; class Alphaproteobacteria; order Hyphomicrobiales; family Phyllobacteriaceae; genus Mesorhizobium; species Mesorhizobium sp. WSM4847. The sequence goes on from NZ_JBVVPY010000010.1 coordinate 15,494, forward strand.
CAGCGAGTTATAAGGATCATCCACTGAAGGGCGACTGGAAAGGCTATCGTGACGCTCACATCGAACCGGACTGGCTCTTGATCTATCGTGTCGCCGGCGATGAGCTACAGCTTGCTCGCACCGGGTCCCATTCCGATCTGTTCAATGAGTAGCCGAGGCGGGCACGCAACTTAGGATTTTTTGCGCTGCGGGCTGGAAACTTGCCATCCTCACCGCGGGACTATTGGACTGCAGGCTAAGCATGAAAACCCAACCCATGCGCACCCTTACCATATCCCTCACCCCGCAGCAGGCTGCCCGCCTGCAAAGCGCTGTCGAAGGCGGGGGATATGCCTCTAACAGCGAGATTGTCCGCGACGCCCTGCGCCTGTGAGAACAGCGCGAGGAATTGCGCGCATTGGAGTTGGAACATTTGAAACGAGCCTATGCCGACGGCATGACCAGCGGCAAGCCGGTGAACGTCGAACCCGCCGAGTTCATACGCGGTTTGAAGGCAGAATGCCGCGCCCGTGGCTAGATATCGGCTCACGCCGACGAAGCAGGCATTCAGACCTGGAAAAGAGCGGCCCGAAAGCCGCTCGTCCCTTACGCCTGCGGAACGCTATTTCGCGTTGGGGTTCGGCATCCAGGCCGGCATCGCGACATCGGCATGGGCGAACTGCGGCAGCTTGGCCGAGAGGTCTTCCATGTTCTTGATGTCCTTGTCGATCAGGTCCTTCTGGGTGATCAGCGTCGGCGGCACGATGACGTTTTGGGCGGGGTCTTCGCCGGCCAAAAGCTGAGCCAGCGCGCGCACCGAAACCTGGCCGACGACGGCCGGGTTGGTGGCAGCGGTTGCCGCCCAGGCGCTGTCGGGCTCGCGCATCGCGGCGATGTCGGAGGTCGAGATGTCGGCCGAATAGATCTTGATGTCCTGCGACAGGCCGGCCTCGTCGACGGCGATCTTCACGCCCTTGGCGAATTCGTCATAGGGCGCGAACATCACCTTGATGTCGGGATTGGCCGACAGCACCGAACGGGCCTGGTTGGCGACGGAATTGGCGATCGGATTGTCGAGCGTGCCGAACATCGCCGCCTCGTTGATGCCCGGATATTTCTTCTTGAACTCGACCCAGGTCTCGTTGCGGCGGTCGAGCGGCGCAATGCCGGCGACATAGACGTAGCCGGCCTTCCAGCTCTCGCCATTGTCCTTGATTGCCTGCTCGAGCGCGAGGCGTGCAAGGTCGCGGTCGGACTGCTCGATCTGCGGTATCTTGGGGTTTTCGACATTGACGTCGAAGGCGACGACCTTGATGCCGGCGTCGACCGCGCGCTGGGCGGCGTCCTTCATCGATTCCGTCAAGCCATGCTGGATGATGATGCCCTGGACGCCAAGCGCGATGGCCTGGTCGACCATGTCCGCCTGAAGGGCGGCGTCCTGGCGGCTGTCGAGGACGCGCAGATCAACGCCAAGCGCCTTGGCCTGCGCTTCGACGCCGGACAGATAGGCCTGGAAGAAGTCGCCGGTCGAGAGATAGCGGACCAGCGCGATCTTGACCGCGCCGGGCTTGTCGAACGGCGCCGGCCTGTCCTGCGCCATTGCCGGGACCTGCATCAGCAGCGCAGCACCGGCAAGCCCGAGTGCTGCCTTCGCCAAAAGTCTTCTTGTGATCTTCATGGTGTCTCCTCCTCTTGTTGAATTCAAATTTCAGCCGGTCGAAAATCCTATCCGTCGAAATCCTACCTGTTGCCCCTGCCGGAAAGGGCGAAGGTGAAGACCAGGGCAACCACGAGAACCACGCCCTTGATGAAATCCTGCGTGTAATAGGGCGCGTTCATCATCGTCAGGCCCTGCAGCAGCACGCCGACAAACACCGCGCCGACAGCCGTGCCGAAGGCGTTCGGCTTGGCGGCGCCAAGAACCGCGTAGCCGATGAGCGCCGCAGCCACTGCGTCGAGCAGGAGATTATTACCCGAGGCGATATCGCCACGTCCAAGCCGGGCAGCGAGCAAAATGCCGCCGATCGAGGCAAAAACCCCCGAAATAACGTAGGCCCAGATCTTGTATGCCTTGACAGGCGCGCCGGCGAGCTCGGCAGCCCGTTGGTTGCTGCCGACCGCATACATCATGCGGCCGAAACGGGTGTATTCGAGAAAGAACCAGATCAGCACCGCAAGCACGAGCAGGACGACGACCGAAACCGGGATGAGGTTGGGGATGAAGAAATCGAAGCGGTGGCGGCCGAGCGCCAGGAAGGCGCGGCCGAACGTGCCGTTGGCGACCGAGCCGTCGGGCATCGTCATGCCGGTGGCGATCGAGCGGCCCTCGGTCGGGATGCGCTGCAAGCCGACGAGCAGGAACATCATGCCGAGCGTCGCCAGCAGATCCGGCACGCGCATATAGACGATCAGCCAGCCATTGATGAGGCCGACGACGACGCCGATCAGGAGACAGGCGACGACCGCAACGATGGCGTTCTGCTCCAGCACCACCATGACATAGGCGGCTGCCATCATGGCGCTGGTAGCGACCGAGCCGATCGACAGGTCGAAGCCGCCGACGACCAGGGTGGCGGTGACGCCGAGCGCCAGCACGCCGGTGATGGCGACCGACTGGAAGATGAAGACGGCGCTCTGCGGCGAGACGAAGCCATCGGCGGCGATGGCGAAATAGGCGATCAACCCGAACAGCAGAACGATGAAGCCATAGCGGATGGCATGGTCGCGCGCGGCTGCCATCCTTACCCAACCCGAACTCATGCCCTCTCCATTCCACGTCCCATTACTGCCCGCCTCACGCTGCACTGTGCAGCGGCCCGCCCGCCACTTCGGCCAGCAGCCGCTCGAGGTCGATGTCGGCATTGCGATGTTCGCCGACGATTGTCTGCTCCGACATCACCAGGATGCGGTCGGCGGTCTCCAGCGCCTCATCGAGCTCGGTGACGAACAGCAGCGTCGCACGGCCGTTGGCGCTCGCCCGCAGCTTGGCCGCGATATCGCGCCTGGCTGAAATGTCGACGCCCTGAAACGGCTCGTCCAGGATGAACAGTCTTGCCGCCTGCGACATCCAGCGGGCGACCATCACCTTCTGCTGGTTGCCGCCCGAAAGCGCCGACATTTCGTCCTTCTCCGAGCGGCAGACGATGCCCAATTCCTGGATTTGCCGGCGGGCGATGGCGCGCTCGACGCGGCGCTTGAGGACGCCCAAACGCGACATCCGCCTGTGGAACGGCAGGCTGATATTTTCCTGGATGTTGAAGTCGCCGACGATCCCGTTTTCGCTCCGGTCCTTGGCGACGAGAAAGACGCCGGCGGCGATCGCCTCGCCTGTCGACCCCGGTGCATAGGCTTTGCCGTTCAGCACCATGGTGCCGGACAGCGGTTTGCGGACGCCAAACAGCGTCTCGGCGAGCGCTGTCTTGCCGACGCCGACGAGGCCGGTGATGGCAACGACCTCGCCGTCGCCGAGCGTCAGCGAGATCGGCCTGGAACCTTCGGCAATCCGCAACCCGTCGATCGTCAGGACAGGCCTGGCCGAATTCCTAGCGACGATCCGGTCGAGCTGGATCTTGCGGCCGAGCATGGCGTTGACCGCGCCTTCATAATCGAGCGGCTTGCGGTCGAAGACGCCTGAGACGACGCCGTCGCGCATCGAGACGATCCGGTCGGCAAGCCGCCTGATGTCGGACATGCGGTGCGAGATGTAGAGGATGGCGACGCCGTGCTCGCGCAGCCTGTCGAGCAGCGCGAAAAGCCGATCTGCCTCGGCGCTGGACAAGGACGAGGTCGGCTCGTCGAGGATCAGCACCTTCGGCTGATGCGCCATGGCGCGGGCAATCGCCACCATCTGGCGATCGGCCAGCGACAGATCGCTGATCCGGGCTTTCAGGTCGATCGCCAGCCCCATGCGGTCGGCAACCGCCTTTGCCTCGCGGCGCACCCGGCCCGGATTGAACAGGGTCGGCGCGCCGCTGCCGCTCAGCCTGTCGAGCGTCAAATTGGTGGCGACGTCGAGGTCGGCGACAACACCGTCATTGATGTTCTGATGAACGGTGACGACGCCGGCGCGGATCGCCTCCGCCGGCGTTTTCGGCGCGAAGTTTTGGTCGGCGAGGCTCATCGTGCCGCTGCCGCGCTCATAAACGCCGCTGATGATCTTGACCAGGGTGGATTTGCCGGCGCCGTTGGCGCCCATCAGCACGGTCACTTCACCGGCATGCAAATCGAGCGAGACGCCGCCAAGCACCTCGATAGGGCCGAAGGATTTCCTCAGGCCGTCGACGCGGAACACGGCATCATTGCCCATTCGTTCCTCCCTGGCGACGACGCTATGGGCTGTTCCGGCAATTGTCAACACGATTGACAATTGCCAGAGGGCTTCCTAGCTTGGACCAACCGTGATGGCTCCACTAAGATGAGAGCACGTAAACGGGAGGTGAGGATGACTGGGAAATTGCCGTTCGAAGCACTGTCGGTCGAAACACTGGCGGCACGCCTCGGCGCCAACGCGGCGCTGTGCTCGCATATCGGCAAGGACACGAGCCGCTGGAAGGTTCGCGAGGTCGGCGACGGCAATCTGAACCTGGTGTTCATCGTCGAGGGTGCGCAGGGTGCGGCCGTCGTCAAGCAGGCCCTGCCCTATGTCCGCCTGGTCGGCGACAGCTGGCCGCTGCCGCTAAAACGTTCCTTCTTCGAATATCACGCGCTGACACGGCAGCATTCGAGAGCGCCCGGTTCGGTGCCGGCGATCCATCACTTCGACGAAGGCCAGGCGCTGATCATCATGGAGTATCTGTCGCCGCACATCATCCTGCGGCGCGCGCTGATCGAGGGCCGGCAACTGCCCAACATCGCCAGAGACATCGGCCTGTTCATGGCCCGCACCCTGTTTCGCGGCTCCGACCTGCATATGGCGACCAGGGATCGCAAGGCCGATCTGGCGCTGTTCGCGGACAATGTCGCGCTTTGCGACATCACCGAGAACCTGGTGTTCTCGGACCCGTATTTCGATGCCAAGATGAACCGGCATACGAGCCCGCAGCTCGACAGCATCGTTGCAGAATTGCGCGCCGACCGCGACCTCAAGGTCGAGGCGCAGCGGCTGAAGCACATTTTTGCGGCCAATGCAGAGACGCTGCTGCACGGCGACCTGCATTCCGGCTCGATCATGGTCACCGAGACAGAAACGCGGATGATCGATCCCGAATTCGCCTTCTACGGCCCGATCGCCTTCGACGTCGGCATGCTGCTCGCCAATTTCTGGATGGCGTTCTTCTCGCAGCGTGGCCACGAGCAGAACGGGAAGCGCGACACCATGCGCGCCTATCTGCTCGACGTCACGGTCGAGACATGGTCGGTGTTCCGCAGCGAGTTCTCGCATCTGTGGCGAACCGAGCGCACCGGCATGCTCTACCAGAAGAGCCTGTTCGAGGATCAGGGCGACAGGCTTGGCGCCGAACAGGCGCTCGACCACATGCTGCACCAGGTGTGGACCGACATGCTGGGCTTTGCCGGCGTCGAGGTGCACAGGCGCATTCTGGGCCTCGCGCACAACGCCGATTTCGAGACCATTGCCGACGCCGATCTGCGCGCCACATGTGAGGCAAAGGCGCTGAAATTCGGCCGTCACATCGCCGTCAACCGGCGCCAGATCCACAGCATCGACGAGGTCAACAAATTGGCCGCACTGATCGAACGGGAGAACAGGATTTGAACGTCGGCGACCGCCACTACCGCACCATCTGGCTGAGCGACGACGGGCGTTCGGTGGAGATTATCGACCAGCGCTGGCTGCCGCATGATTTCCGCGTCGAAAAAGTCGACACCGTTGCCGGCATCGCCACGGCGATCCGCGACATGTGGGTGCGCGGCGCGCCGCTGATCGGCGTCACCGCCGCCTATGGCGTCGCCATGCAGATGGCCGACGACCCTTCGGATGCGGCACTCGACGGCGTCTGGGAGGTCTTGCACGAAACCCGCCCGACCGCGATCAATCTGCGCTGGGCGCTCGATGAGATGCGCAATTTCTTGCGGCCGCTTCCATCTGGACAGCGCGCCGAGGCGGCTTACCGGCGCGCCGGCGAAATCGCCGACGAGGATGTCGGCCTCAACCGCGCCATCGGCGTCAACGGGCTTGAAATCATCAGGGAAATCGCAGCACGCAAAAAACCGGGCGAGCCGGTCAACATCCTGACCCACTGCAATGCCGGCTGGCTGGCCACCGTCGACTACGGCACCGCCACGGCGCCGATCTATCTGGCAACGGAAGCCGGCATTCCCGTTCATGTCTATGTCGATGAAACCCGCCCGCGCAACCAGGGCGCCCAGTTGACCGCATGGGAGATGGCCGGCCACGGCGTGCCGCATACGCTGATCGTCGACAATGCCGGCGGCCATCTGATGCAGCGCGGCCAGATCGACATGGTCATCGTCGGCACCGACCGCACCACCGCCGACGGCGATGTCTGCAACAAGATCGGCACCTATCTGAAGGCGCTGGCCGCCGCCGACAACGACGTGCCGTTCTATGTCGCGCTGCCGTCGCCAACCATCGACTGGACGGGGGGTGACGGGCTGGCCGAAATCCCGATCGAACAGCGTTCCAGCGACGAGGTCTCACTGGTCTGGGGCAAGACCGCGAGTGGCGAGATTGCGCAGGTCCGCATCTCGCCGGAGACGACGCCCGCGGCAAACCCGGCCTTCGACGTGACGCCGGCGCGGCTGGTCACCGGATTGATCACCGAACGCGGCGTCGCCAGGGCGTCGCGGGAGGGCTTGAAGGCGATGTTTCCCGGACGGGGATAATCCTGCTCCCGAATACTGCTGAAACGGTTGGCAGCGGACCCTAAACATCAAGACTGACGGCTCGCCGGGCCGCCACCAGCTAGCGCAGCCGACGGCGCGGGACTACGGAATTGGCTCTCGTGAACGCGTTCGTCCCAAACGGGTTGCCAATCCATGGTAGTGTGATTATACCAGTTACTAAGGTGACGATCGGCAGGGCCATCGTTGGAGATCAGGAGCACGGCTGGATGACAACGATTGCGCTGTTTGGTGCCGGCGGCAAAATGGGTTACCGCCTGTCGACCAATTTTCGCGGCTCTCCTTACATCCTACGCCATGTCGAGGTCAGCGACGCCGGCCGCGAGCGGCTAAAGACCGGGCTGGGCATCGACGCGGTCAGCGCCGATGAAGCCCTGAACGGCGCCGAGGTGGTTATCCTGGCGGTTCCCGACACCCATATCGGCAAGGTCGCGGCCAGCATCGAGGGCAAGCTTGCGTCCGGCACCATGGTGGTCGTGCTCGACGCCGCAGCGCCTTTCGCCGGTCATTTGCCGAAGCGGCCGGACCTGACCTATTTCGTCACCCATCCCTGCCATCCGCCTATCTTCAACGACGAGACCGACATGGCGGCCAAGAAGGACTATTTCGGCGGCGTCAAGGCCAAGCAGCATATGGTCAGCGCGCTGATGCAGGGACCGGAGGCGGATTTCGCCAAGGGCGAAGCGATCGCCAAGATCATCTGGGCACCGGTGATGCGGTCGCATCGCGTCACGGTCGACCAGATGGCGCTGCTCGAGCCGGGCCTTTCGGAGACCGTCTGCGCTTCGCTGCTGGTGGTCATGAAGGAAGCGGTCGACGAGGTCGTCGCGCGCGGAGTCGACCAGCAGGCCGCGCTCGACTTCCTGCTTGGCCACATGAATGTGCTCGGCGCCGTCATCTTCGGCGAGACCAAGGGCGTGTTCTCCGACGCCTGCAACAAGGCCATCGAGTTCGGCAAGCCGGTGCTGATGCGCGAGGACTGGAAGCGGGTCTTCGAGCCGGAAGAGATTGCAGCGAGCATCCAGCGCATCACCTGAAGGCGGAAGCCGCCTTTCCTTCTCCTCTCGTAGGAGAAGGTACAGGCGCGTCCTATGTCACTGCGGTGACTCTACCCGCCGCATCGAGGCGACAGCCGACTCGCGCCTGCCGAACCTCGACGCCGCCTTGTCTTGCATAGTGTATGCGCACCTCGATCGGCGCCGTGAGCGCGCCCCGACGTTGCTGCAACGGGCCCGCGCTTACCGCGTGAACAAGCACGGCGCCAAGCGGCGTGGCGGCCGACCCGATCGCCGTGCGGCAGGCGCGCACCACAGCTGGTGGGATACCGGGTTTGGCTTTCAGTGGCGCCATAAACGGATAGCCATAGGTGATCCGCGCCGACGTGTTGCGATCAGTTCCGGAAGGCCTGAGCTTGCGCGGCAGGATGGCGAATTGACTCGCAGCCTTGGCCTTGGTGGTGGCTGGCGTGATGCCGGCATTGCTGCTTGCGGCTTGCCCAGCGCCCAGCGCCGGGTTGCCTGGCTTACCTCCTGGAGCGGTGCCCGATGCGGACGAACGGTCGCCCACCCCGACACCTGTCGACAGGCCGCCGCTTGCGCCGCCGAGGTTGCCGCTGACGCCAAGTCCGGCACCGAGCGACCCCTTGCCCGCGCCGAGCGATCCGCCAAGGCTCGCTCCCCCTACTCCGTCGACGCTCGAGCCGCCCGCCACCGAGGCGCCTTTCGGGCCGGCGCTAAGGCCAGCACCGACCCCGACACCGCCAAGTTTGCCGCCAAGCCCCGCCTCAAGAGCCGAGGCAGGGCAAATTGCGATCGCGACGGTCAATGCGGCTGCGACGTATTTGTTCATCACCATATTCCTCCTGCGGCATGGATTCGGCCCACGGAAATGCCCTTCACGATCACCCCTCGCTAGGGAGCGCCGAGCTTCGGCGGTCGCGTCGGGAGCAACGCGTCGGGAAGCGCGATGGTCGCCACCAGAACAGGTCGCGATGGTTTTTTGGCCTTCACTTTGTGGTTTTCACGCAACCCCGATTGACGGGCTGGTCGCGAGCGCACGGACACATCTGCACGCGAAGCTGCGACGGCACGCGCTTTCGGAACGCGGTTGATACGCTCGCTGCGACGCTCATCTCGGGCCTTTTCAACGTCGATCGCCTTTCGAGCGGCGCTGAGCTCGCGGGCCAGGCCGACGGCCTTGTTGCGCTCTTGCTCCAACGCCACGCTCAGCTCCATCGAGACGCGGCTCGCTTCCTGCCTTGCCGCGTCGCGTTCCCGCCGGGCGCTGTCGCGATCACGAGCAGCTGAATCTGCCCGTTCGCGCTCCAGTTCGAGTGCGTCGCCAGCTCGCTTCAAAGCCGCCTCGGCCACCTGTCGTTCCCTGATGGCGTCGGTGCGCGCAGCCGCAGCCAGATCCGCGCTTGTCTTAAGCGCGTCGATGGTCTGGCGCGCCGCGGTGAGTTCGCGTCCGAAGCGCTCAGCCTTGTGCCGCTCCTCATCCAGCGCTCGCTGCGCCTCTGCCACAGAGGCCGCCATGGAGTGACGCGCTTCAAGCATGGCGGCCTTCTCGTGATCGGCGAGAGTGGCTTTGGCCTTCAAGCTTTTGACTTGGCGTTGCGCCACTTCCAGATCGAGCGCGAGCTCTTCGGCCCGTCGCCGCTGCTGTTTTAGCGCTTGTGCTTGTTCAGCCATCATGTCGGCTACCGCACGCGCCTGCGCACTGGCATCGCGGGCGCCGCGCTGCATCACGGCCAGTTCGGCTCGCGCCGCCGCCAAATCGCGGCCGTCATGGTCAGCGCGAGCTGGGTCACCGCGAGCCGGCTGCACGCTCTTCCTGAGCGCGTCGACTTCCCTCAGCGCCGCAAAGAGCTTTTGTTCCAGCGTACCGCGGTCAGTCCGCATCGCATCGAGTTCCCGCACCAAGGCGTCAGCCCGTTGACGCGCCGTCGCAAGGTTCTGATTGTGTCGCGCGGCATCGTTGCGAGCAGTCTGGCGAGCCGCAAGTGCTTCCGCGCGCGCTGCCGCAATTTCCATGCGAGCGGCGGCTAGCTCATTCAGCAATGCCCCTTGCAGAGTTTGCTGCTGCTCCGCAGCAGGCTGCCGAGGTGTGTGGGAACCGCGCACGCCCGGTTGCGCCTCGGCCTGGCCGTTCTCTACACTGGCGCGTTGCGAAGCCACGGCCGAAGAGCCGTCGCTGGCTGCGTCAGCCGGCGGTTCGGGCGCTTCTTGTTTGACCTCCACCGAAGCTGTGAGGTCCGAAGGCGAACTTTGTATCAGTTTGACGGTTATGTCAGCCCGTTCCTGACGGCCGCTCCTGGCTTGCAAGCGATCGGAAATCAGCTTTGCCAGCTCCTCCTCACGCAGACCTGCGGCGGCAATGCTGCCGATCAAGGGAAGGTCAAGCGTGCCGGTCGAGTCGATGGTGAAACTATGGTTGAGCTGCAACGCTTCCAGAACGCCGTCGCGCAAGGCAGTCCACTGCCAAACGTGCAGTTCGATCGTGTCTCGCGGAGCAAGTCTGTCGTCAGCCTTCGGCCGACCGTGTGCCGCAGATCCCAGCAGCAGGATGATACACAACGAAATGAGGCACAGCATGGCGCTGCAGCTCCTGCCGCGCATGCCACGCAATGAAGCCGAATGCCGTCGGTCAGCAAAGTTTGGCGCGGGGCTGCAGGATGGCGGCCTGAAACTCTGCACAAAAGTCATAGCTGAACCTCACCGGCAACGCGACCCTTGCCGCGAACGAATTTCATTAGAAAAACCGCGGGCAGGCTGGGGTCGGGGAGAAATTCCACAACCACGAGGCGACACTAGCAAAGCCTGCGCGTACCGCTGAGCACCGAATAAGGCTTAGGAGTATCTACTCCTTGCTTAATTACTGCGCCCTCACCCGTGTATCGTACCCCTTAAGGTGGTGATCGCAGACCTGGCCAACTGCAGGCGTGTCGCAGGGAACGAAGCGTCGCTCTTGGTGGGATGACTCCCCGGTGGCGCTTTCTGCTCATCAGATACATATCATCTGAATTTGTGGTTGACTCATTATACCAGTTGGCTTAGCTGTTGGAATGGCTTTGGCCAGCCGAGGCCAGGCTGAAAATTGGGCAGGCGGAAGGTGGAGGGGCAGGCTGAAGACGGAACCGAGCCGGATGATCCGCCCGGTGAGCCGGCAAATGACCCGATCCGCGACACCGGACGCGATCCGCCTGACAAACTGGAATGCATTTCAGCCTGGGCCGCGGAAGCACAGGCTTTTTCAAATGGGAGGAAATCATGAAACTCACTCGCAGAATGACATTTGCGGCTTTTGCCGGCATGCTGGCGCTGGGCACCGCGGCACCCGCCTATGCGGCGGATCTCATTGCCATCATCACGCCCTCGCACGACAACCCATTCTTCAAGGCGGAAGCCGTCGGCGCGGAATCCAAGGCCAAGGAACTCGGCTATGAAACGCTGGTTCTGGTTCATGACGACGACGCCAACAAGCAGTCCGAGCTGATCGACACGGCGATCGGCCGCGGCGCCAAGGCGATCATCCTCGACAATGCCGGCGCCGACGCCTCGGTCGCCGCCGTGCAGAAGGCCAAGGACGCGGGCGTTCCGTCGTTCCTGATCGATCGCGAGATCAACGCCACCGGCGTCGCCGTCGCGCAGATCGTCTCCAACAACTACCAGGGCGCCCAGCTCGGCGCGCAGGAGTTCGTCAAGCTGATGGGCGAGAAGGGCAATTACGTCGAGCTGGTCGGCAAGGAATCCGACACCAATGCCGGCATCCGCTCCAAGGGCTACCACGACGTCATCGACGATTATCCGGACCTCAAGATGGTGGCGCAGCAGTCGGCCAACTGGAGCCAGACCGAGGCCTATTCCAAGATGGAATCGATCCTCCAGGCCAATCCGGACATCAAGGGCGTGATCTCCGGCAACGATACGATGGCGATGGGCGCCCATGCAGCACTTGCCGCTGCCGGCCGCAAGGACGTCATCGTCGTCGGCTTCGACGGATCGAACGACGTGCGCGACTCGATCGCCTCTGGCGGCATCAAGGCCACGGTCCTGCAGCCGGCCTATGCGCAGGCTCAGATGGCAGTCGAGCAGGCTAACGACTTCATCAAGAACAAGAAGTCTCCGGCCGAGGAAAAGCAGCTGATGGACTGCGTCCTGATCAATGGCGACAATGCCGCCAAGCTGGAAACCTTCGCGCTGACCAACTGAGCCGGTGTGACATCAATCGCAAGGGACGAGCTTCCGGCTCGTCCCTTGCTTCCATTTCCCGGGTGCCCTGACCGCCATGCCGAACAAGCCGACATGTTGAACAAGCTGACTTGGCCAACCCTCGCTTGGCCGACCCTTGCCGCGATATTTGGCATCAGCCTGACCGCCTGCAAGATCCTGCCGACACCGTCCGCGGAAGATGGCGGCAATGCACCGGCCTTCAATGCGGACAAGATGGTCGGCGATATCTGGGCTGCCAAAATGGTGCCCTATCTCCAGCAGAAGGCCGGATCGTTTCCCGAGGTTCACGCCCTGGCGAAAGCCGATCCTGCCGCTGCCGGCGCCAAATTTGGCAATCCGAAGAAGCAGGCGAATTCGCCGTGGACCTTCGCGGTTAGCCTCGAAGGCAAGATTGTTGCGGCGAACACACAGTCACGCGCGGCAACCATGGACGTCGATGCCGACGGTGACGGCAAGGCGGATGCGCGGGTGCAGATCGGACCCGCGATGCGCGGCACCGCGCTGCGCGACAGCCTCGACTTCATCCAGTTCAACGATTTCACCAATCAGATCGACTTCGCCCAGTTCGGCAAGGCGTTCAACATCCATGCCGACAAGACGGTGCTTTCCAAGCTGCCGCGCGAAGCGCTGGAGGGCCGCAGCGTCAGGGTTGTCGGGGCTTATGTCATGGGCAGCGGCCAGGACTTGCCGCTGGTGACCCCGGCGGAGGCAGAGGTAGGGGCGAAGCCATGACTGCCGCCGGCGATCATGATGTCATCCTGAAGCTGGAAGACATCTCGAAGGTCTATTCGGGCACCGTCGCGGTCAAGCGCGCGAATTTCGAAGTGCGTAAGGCTGCGGTCAATGTGCTGGTCGGCGAAAACGGCGCCGGCAAATCGACGCTGATGAAGATCATCGCCGGGGTCGAGCAGCCGACGCTCGGCCGCATCCTCCTGGAGGGCGAAGAGGTTTCCTTCTCCTCATCCGGCGACGCGGTGAACCGCGGCATCGGCATGGTGTTCCAGGAGCTGAACCTGTTCGGTAATTTGAGCGTCGCCGAAAACATTTTTGCCACCCGCGAGATCACCAACCGGTTCCGCAAGATCGACAGCCGGGAACAGGAGCGCCGCGCGGCCGAATTTCTCGAGCGCCTGCAAGCCGGCATCCGGCCCGACATGCTGGTCGAGGATCTGCGCATCGGCCAGCAGCAATTGGTCGAGATCGCCAAGGCGGTTTCGCTCGATGCGCGCATCCTGATCATGGACGAACCGACCTCGGCACTGAGTGCGGCGGAAGTCGAGATCCTGTTCAAGGTGATCGCCGACCTCAAGGCGCGCGGCGTGGCGATCGTCTACATCTCGCACCGGCTCGAGGAGCTGATCCGCATCGGCGATTACATCACCGTGCTGCGCGACGGCCGCATCACCGGCCAGGAGAAGATGAAAAACGTCGACACGCAATGGATCGTGCAGCAGATGATCGGCTCCGACGCCAAGGACTTCGCCAAGGCCGACGGCCATGTTCCGGGCGAAGAGATCTTCCGCGCCGAGGATATCTGCCTGCCGCGCGTGACCGGCGGGCTGGCGGTCGATCATGTCTCGCTGTCGCTGCGTGCCGGCGAGATCCTCGGCATATACGGGCTGATGGGCGCCGGACGCAGCGAGCTGTTCGACTGCATCATGGGGCGCCACGGCCATGCCACCGGGGCGATCTTCATTGCCGGCAAGAAGGTCAGGGAACGCGACACCACGCGGCGGATCCGGCGCGGGCTGGCGCTGATCCCCGAGGACCGCCAGCGCGAGGGGCTGGTGTCGATCCTCTCGGTTGCCAGCAATCTGACGCTGGCCAGCCTGTCGCGGTTTGTCCGCCTGTTCCATATCAGCGGCGCCAAAGAAAACCAGGCGGTGACGCAGATGCTGCGGGAGCTGGCGATCAAGGTCGCCGACCCGGCGCAGGAGGTCTCGTCGCTGTCGGGCGGCAACCAGCAGAAGGTGGTGATCGGCAAGGCGCTGCTCACCGGACCGAAGGTGCTGCTGATGGACGAGCCGAGCCGCGGCATCGATGTCGGCGCCAAGGCCGACGTCTTCCGCACCATGCGCAAACTGTCCCGCGACGGGCTGGGCATTCTGTTCGCCACCTCCGATCTCGACGAGGTGATGGCGCTGTCCGACCGGATCGCGGTGATGAGCAATGGAAAACTGACCGGCATGTTCGATCGCGCCGAGGCGACGGAGGCGGCACTTGTCGCCGCATCGGCGCTTGGCCACGGGCCGGTCCCGCACACGGAGAGCCACGCCAATGACTGACATCCCGGCCAAGGCGTCAGTTGCCTCCGCCTCGAGCGGATCCGTGCTGCTGACGCTGATGAAGGCGAGGACGTTCATTGCGTTGATCGCTGTCCTGATCTTCTTCTCGATCGCAGCACCCAATTTCCTGTCGGCCGCCAACCTGATCCTGATGTCGAAGCACGTGGCGCTGAACGCCTTCCTCGCCATGGGCATGACCTTCGTCATCATCACCGGAGGCATCGACCTCTCGGTCGGCTCGATCGTCGGCCTGTGCGGCATGGTCGCCGGCTATCTCGTGCTCAACGGCATCGACCTGCAGGTCGGCTATACGATCTATTTCAACGTCTTCGAGATCGCACTGATCACGCTGGCGGTCGGCATATTGATCGGCGCCGTCAACGGATTGCTGATCACCAGGCTGAATGTCGCGCCGTTCATCGCCACGCTCGGCGTGCTCTATGTCGCGCGCGGCCTGGCGCTGCTGTCGTCGGATGGCCGCACCTTTCCGAACCTCGTCGGCAAGCCCGATCTGGGCACGACCGGGTTCGGCTTCCTCGGCGCCGGCCGGCTGCTCGGCCTGCCGGTCTCGATATGGATTCTTGTCGTCGTAGCAGTTGGGGCGGCCTATCTGGCCAAATACACCCCGCTCGGCCGCCACATCTTCGCCGTCGGCGGCAACGAACGGGCGGCGCGGATTTCGGGCGTCAGGGTCAATATGGTGAAGATGTTCGTCTACATGTTCTCCGGCTTCTGCGCGGCGGTCGTCGGGCTGATCATCTCCTCCGAACTGATGGCCTCGCATCCGGCGACCGGCGAAAGCTTCGAGCTCAACGCCATCGCCGCGGCGGTGCTCGGCGGCACCTCGATGTCGGGTGGCCGCGGCACGATCGGCGGCACCATCGTCGGCGCCTTCGTCATCGGCATCCTTTCCGACGGGCTGGTGATGATGGGGGTGAGCTCGTTCTGGCAGATGGTGATCAAGGGCCTCGTCATCATCGTCGCCGTCGTCGTCGACCAGGCGCAGCGCCGGCTGCAGAGCCGGGTGACGCTGATGCAGATGGCAAAGGCGGGCTGACCCGTGGCGGAACTGCGAGGAGCGCTGATCGGCTGCGGCTTCTTCGCCGTCAACCAGATGCATGCCTGGCGCGACATCGAAGGCGCCTCGATCGTCGCCATCTGCGACCGCGACCCGGAACGGCTCAAGGTGGTCGGCGACCAGTTCGGCATCGTGCGGCGCTACGTCGACGCGGCGGCACTGTTTGCCGGCGAAAGCCTGGATTTCGTCGATATCGCCACCACCGCGCCGAGCCATCGTTCGCTTGTCGAGATGACGGCACAGAACCGCGTTCCGGCGATCTGCCAAAAACCATTCGCGCCGTCGCTTGCCGACGCCAAGGCCATGGTCAGGGCATGCGCCGATGCCGGCGTGGCGTTGATGGTGCATGAAAATTTTCGCTGGCAGTCGCCGATCCAGGCGGTGCGCGCCGTTCTCGACAGCGGCGACATCGGCACGCCCTTCTTCGGCCGGATCTCGTTCCGCTCGGCCTATGACGTGTTTTCCGGGCAACCCTATCTGGCGACGGGAAAGCGCTTCATCATCGAAGACCTCGGCATCCACAGTCTCGACATAGCCCGCTTCCTGCTGGGCGACGTTTCGACGATCACGACCCGAACCGCTCGCATCAACCCCAACATTGCCGGCGAGGACGTCGCTACCATGCTGATGGACCACAAGAGCGGCGCAACGTCCGTGGTCGACTGCAGCTATGCGACCAAGCTCGCGACCGAGCCGTTTCCGCAGACGCTGGTCGAGATCGACGGCAGCGACGGCACGATCCGGCTCGAGCAGGATTACCGGCTCACCGTCACCGGCAGGAACGGAACGGCGGTCAGCGACGTCTCGCCGCCGCTGCTGCCCTGGGCATCGCGGCCGTGGCACAACATCCAGGAAAGCGTCGTCGCCATCCAAAAGCACTGGGTCGCCTGCTTGGCGTGCAAAACCGAGCCGGCAACCTCGGGCGCCGACAATCTCAAGACCTTGGCGCTGGTCGAGGCCGCCTATGCGAGTGCTGCGAGCCGTGAGCCGGTGCAGATCGACACGCTGCTGAGATGACCGCCGACGCCTTCCTCCTCTATGGCACGCGCGCGGTCCAGGCCGAGCCGGTCAGGCTGCGCGCCGGCGCACTCAGCGCCGACTTCGTCAACGGCAATCTGCGCATCATCCGCCATGGCGGCATCGAAGTGCTGCGCGCCATAGCCTATATCGTCAGGGATCGCGACTGGGGCACTTACGAGCCGACGCTTGCGGACCTGACTATCGACCAAGATGCCGACACTTTCTTCGTCAGCTATTCGGCAAGCTGTGTCGGGCCGGGAGGAAGCCGGCTCAACTTTCGCGCGACGATCAAAGGTTCCGCCGACGGCCAGCTGGTTTTCGACGTGAGCGCGCTTCCCGAAAACGCTTTCGAGACCAATCGCTGCGGCTTCTGCATCCTGCATCCAATCGCCGGCCTGGCCGGCAGCCCGGTCACTGTCGAGCACACCGACGGCAGCGTCGTCGCAACGAAACTTCCTGAGCTGATCGACCCCTGGCAGCCTTTCAAGGATCTGCGGGCGATCACGCATGAGGTCCGGCCCGGCGTCACCGCGGAATGCCGGATGGAAGGCGATGCGTTCGAGATGGAGGACCAGCGCAATTGGTCGGACGCGTCCTACAAGACCTACGTCCGGCCGCTGGCGCTGCCTTGGCCCTACATGCTGCCCGCCGGCCAGACTGTGCGCCAGACGGTCAGTCTGCGTGTGACCGGCGACGGCAGGGCGCCGGCTGCCGCAGCAGCAGCCGAGCCGGTCCGAGTCGAACTCGGCGAAACCGGACCGCTGCTGCCGGATATCGGCGTGATCATCTATCCGGACGAGGTCGAGACGGCGCTGGCAAACCTGCCGACACTGTCCGCGCTCGGCCCGCAGCAGCTGATGTTCCATTACGATCCAACGCGGGGCCATGGCCTCGACGCCTTGCAGTCCTTTGCCCGGCTCGCCGCAGCCTACCCGGTCGAGACCACGCTCGAATGCGTCGTTTCCTGCGTTGGCGATCTCGATGCCGAGCTCTCAGGCGTCGCCGGCATGGTGCGTCAGGCCGGGCTGAAGCTCTCGGCTATTGCCGTCTCGCCTTCGGTCGACCGGCAGTCGACGCCGCCGGGCAGCGCATGGCCTGAATGTCCGCCGCTTGAAGATGTCTATGCCGCGGCGTGCCGCGCCTTTCCCGACATCCGCCTCGGCGGCGGCATGTTCAGCTATTTCACCGAACTCAACCGCAAGCGGGTTCCCGCCGATCTGCTCGATTTCGTCAGCCACTGCACCTGCCCGATCGTGCACGCCGCCGACGATCTCAGCGTCATGCAATCGCTGGAGGCACTGCCTTTCATCACCCAATCGGCGCGGGCGATCTTCGGAGCAAAACCCTACCGGATCGGCCCATCGACCATCGCCATGCGGCAGAACCCCTATGGCGGCGCGACCAAGGCCAATCCGCACAATCAGCGCATCGCCATGGCCGACCGGGATCCGCGCCATGCCGGGCTGTTCGCGGCAGCATGGACGATCGGCTATGGCGCGCGGGTCGCGCCGGCCGGGCTGGAGATGCTCACGCTGTCCAGCTTCAGCGGACCGTTCGGCGTGCTGGCGGCATCCGGGGAACCTGTCGGCGAAGGTGAACCCCGGCCGATCTTCCAGGCCGTGCAGGGGCTTTGCGAACTGGCCGGCTTCAGACAAGTGGCGGCGAGGACGAGCGATGAGACGCGGGTGCTCACGCTGGCCGGCCGTTCTGCCGCGGGCCAGACCATCATGTGGCTGGCGAACCTGACGGCGAGCGAAGTGACGGTTGATATTTTCGGGTTCGAACGAGGCCGCCTTGTGATGACGCCTTACGCGATCACCCGGATCGGGTGAATCAGCTGCCGGAATTCATCACATAGAGCGCGCGCGAGCGCTCGAGGTGCTTGATCATCGCCTTCTCGGCGCCGTCCGCATCCTTCTGCTCGATGCGGCCGATGATCTCTTCGTGCTCGGTCAGCGTAAAATTTTCCTTGCCGGTCCAGATCAGCATCTCGGTGTGATACTCCTTCAGCCAGCCAAGCATCGCTTCGCTGACTGCGACATAGATCGGGTTGCCGGATATCGCCGCGATCTGGGTATGAAACTTCATATCGGCGGATATGAAGGCTTCGGAATCGCCGCGAAAACTCCGCTGTTCGGCAACGGTTGCCCGCAACCGCTGCACGTCCTCGGCGGTGGCCTTTTCGGCGGCTTCCCTGACCATGCCGCGTTCGAAGAAGATGCGCGCATTCTTGAGGTGCTCCAGCGTGTCCTTCGACGACGACAGGATGATCTTGGCGGCGCCGTCGACCTGCTTGATGATCGACTTGGCGGTCAGCTGAAGCACCTTCGCCCGCTCGCCATGCGAGATCGCGACAAGGCCCATATTGCTCAACGCCTGCATCGCCTCGCGGATCGCCGGCCTGCCGACCGCGAAGCGCTCCATCAGCTCGCGCTCCGACGGCATGTCGTCGCCCGGCTGCAATTCGCCGCTGGTGATCAAGCGCTTCAGTCGCAAAAACACTTCGTCGGAAAGTTTGCGCCGGACGATCGGCTCCGAACGGTTCATCGTCGCGAATCACTCCCTTGAACAGTTCTGTTTAGCATCGTCATCACGAATCTCGGAATGCTCGGCCGATCAGGATATCGCTTGCAATACTTATGTACTCATTATACCAGATTCTCGAAGATCAGGGAACTTTTTTCGGACTATGATCACCCTCACCTATCGCATCGAAACCCCAGGCAGCATCGAGGCGCTGGCGGCCAAGATCGCCAGCGACCAGTCGACCGGAACCTTCGTCGCGCTGGCCGGCGAGACCGAGGAGCTCAAGGCCCGGGTGGCGGCGCGCGTATTGGCGATACGGCCTCTGCCGGACGCCGATCGCCCGTCCCTTCCCGAAGCCGGCGACGGGCCCTTCAAGCGGGCGGATGTCGACATCGCATTTCCGCTTGATGCCATCGGCACCGATCTTTCGGCATTGATGACCATCGCCATTGGCGGCGCCTTTTCGATCAAGGGCCTGTCCGGCATTCGCGTCGTCGATATGAAGCTGCCGGAGGAATACCGGGGTGCGCATCCGGGTCCGCAATTCGGTGTCGCCGGCAGTCGCAGGCTGACCGGCGTCAGGGATCGCCCAATCATCGGAACGATCGTCAAGCCGGCGCTTGGGCTGCGCCCGCACGAGACGGCCGAAATGGTCGGTGAGCTGATCGACGCCGGCGTCGATTTCATCAAGGACGACGAGAAGTTGATGAGCCCGGCCTATTCGCCGCTGTCGGAACGGGTGAAGGCAATCATGCCGCTCGTCCTCGACCATGAGCAGAAGACCGGCAAAAAGGTGATGTATGCCTTTGGCATCTCGCACGCCGACCCGGACGAGATGATGCGCAACCATGATCTGGTGGCGAAGGCCGGCGGCAATTGCGCCGTGCTCAACATCAATTCCGTCGGCTTCGGCGGCATGGCTTACCTGAGAAAGCGCTCCAGCCTGGTGCTCCATGCCCACCGCAACGGCTGGGATATCCTCACCCGCCACCCCGGTCTGGGCATGGACTTCAAGGTCTGGCAGCAGTTCTGGCGGCTGCTCGGCGTCGACCAGTTCCAGATCAACGGCATCGCCTCGAAATACTGGGAGCCGGACTGGTCCTTCATCAGTTCCTTCGAGGCGGTGACCACGCCGATCTTTTCGCCGGAGGATTGCGCGCTGCCGGTCGCCGGCTCCGGCCAATGGGGTGGACAAGCCCCCGAAACCTACCGGCGAACCGGCCGAACGGTCGATCTTCTCTATCTCTGCGGCGGCGGCATCGTCAGCCATCCTGACGGACCGGGCGCCGGCGTACGCGCCGTGCAGCAAGCCTGGCAGGCGGCCGTCGATGGCATACCGTTAGCGGACTTCGCCCTGAGCCACCCGGAACTGGCGCGGTCGATCGAGAAATTCGGCGACGGCAAAGCGGCCTGACGCCATGCAAAGCCTGCTTCTGAGCTATTATGGCGATGATCTCACCGGCTCGACCGACGTCATGGAGGCGCTTGAGCTCGGCGGCGTGGCGACCGTGCTGTTCATGCGTCAGCCGGACGAGGCCATGCTTTCGCAGTTCGGGCATTGCCGTGCCATCGGCCTGGCCGGCACCAGCCGAAGCGAGACGCCGCAGTGGATGGACATGCACCTCAACCGCGCCTTCGCCTGGCTGAAGACCCTGAATGCCGAGATCTGCCACTACAAGGTCTGCTCGACCTTCGATTCCAGCCCGGCGATCGGCAGCATCGGCCGGGCTATCGAGATCGGCCGCTCGGTTTTTAGCCAGGACAGCGTGCCGCTGGTGGTCGGCGCGCCGCAGCTCAAGCGCTACACCGCCTTCGGCCATCTGTTTGCTGCCTACCGCGAACAATATTTCCGTATCGACCGCCACCCGGTGATGAGCCGACACCCGACCACGCCAATGGATGAATCCGACCTGCTGATCCATCTGTCGCGCCAGACGGACCTCACCTCGGGGCTGGTCGACTTGGCGACGCTGCAGTCGGCATCGCGCTCGGAAGCGTTCGATCGCTTGCTCGCCGATGGCACCAACATCGTGCTTTTGGATGTCGCCAGCCTGGAAAGTCAGGCGCTTGCCGGCAAGGAGATATGGCGCGTTCGCCGGCCGGGCGCATTCGTCGTCGGCTCTTCGGGCATCGAATATGCGCTGCTGGCCGAATGGGCCGCCAACCGGACCGTCCGTGCCGAGCCCAGCTTTTCGCCGCCGGGTGCGGCTTACCGGATCGCAGTGGTCTCGGGCAGCTGCTCGCCGACGACGGAACGACAGATCCGACATGCTTTGACGGACGGTTTCGACGGGGTCGAGGTGGACCCTGTCGAACTGATTTCCGAAGACTCCAGCGATGCGATTGCGCGCGCGGCAGCAAGCGGGCGTGCCAGCCTCGAAGCCGGTCGCAGCGTCGTCCTCTACACCGCCCTCGGCCCCACAGCCGATCGGGGCGCCGAGATCGATCGGCAGGAAGGCGCCCGCCACAAGCTTGGCCGCGGCCTCGGCGAACTTCTTCGCGAGCTGACGATCGAACAAAAATTGCAGCGCGTGGTCATTGCCGGCGGCGATACGTCGAGCCATGCGCTCGGCCAGATGGGCGTCGATGCGCTGACGGTCAGGATGCCACTGCCCGCCTCGCCGGGCTCGCCGCTTTGCGTCGCCCACTCGCGCGTCAAGGCGATCGACGGACTGGAGATTGCGCTCAAGGGCGGGCAAGTCGGTACCGATCGCTATTTCTGCGCCATCCGCGATGGGCTCGGCGGGTGACAGCAGGCGCGCTGGATTTGCCTGATCTCACGGCTTCTTGAACACGGCGCGGTTACCAACACACGATAGCTGCCCCACATAAGGCGCCGTACGCGCAGCGGCGGGGCGGCGTAAACGCTCAAGCGGGGCTGGATTACGGCTCCGCGAATGAACCAGCGGGATGCCGCGATGTCATTCAGACCATTGCTTGGTGACGGACGGGTTCGGAGCCAGGAGGAGAAGTCGGAGCCCCTGCAAACCGCGTCATGGGCCAGCTCTTCGATCGTTTTCGACAACCGGCGGTGGGCGTGCCGCGAGGCGGAACTGCGCTGGACAGCCCCTCATCATCTGATCGTGCTGACCGAAGAAGGCGGAACTTCCCATACATCTATCCGGCACGAGGCAAAATCGCTGTACGACGGAATGGACCGTCCCGGAGCCCTCACCTTCGTCCCCGCAGGCGCCGAGCGGCACGGCTTCTATCGCGATGTAGACCTCTCCTACTCAGCCCTGTGGATCGATCCCGATATCAGGCTTCCTGGCTGCGAACGCCTGAGAGAGCTGCCGATCCTGGTGAACAGGAAAGACGTGGTGATCGCCACGCTGCTGAGTTCGCTTCGCGACGAGATGGCACTCGGCCACCAGCCGGACACTGCCTATATCGAGCATCTGGTCGCCCTGGTCAGCCTCCGCATGGCCGCCCTGAACCGGGAGCAACACCCGTCGGTGCGCCACGGCTGTCTCAGCCGTCGCGCGCTTGGTCGAGTTCGGGGTTACATCGATGCCCATATGAATGCAGACATTTCGCTAAGCGAGTTGGCAGCCGTCGCGGGCATGGCCGTCGACAGTTTTGCACGCCGATTCAAGGCGACGACCGGGCTTGCACCCTATGCCTATGTGATCGAGGAACGCGTCCGGCGAGCCGAGATACTGCTGCGCGAAACGGGCTTGTCGATCGGCAGCATTGCCTTTCGGCTCGGCTTTTCAAGCCAGAGCCACTTCACCACGACATTCCGGCGTCTCAGGGGCATGACGCCTCGGGCCTATCGGGTGAATTCTTCTCCGGAATCCTGATATTTCCGCCGGTTTCTTGAAAGAAAGCCGCCGCGCGCCTCCCCACCTCAAGGTCGATGAGTGACAGAACTGGGACTGGGAGATCATGCATGGCTAAAACAGACCCAAGGACCGGGCCGACTCGTCGAACGGTTCTGGAGGGCGGCGTGGCGACCGGCGTGCTCCTGGCTACCGGTATACCGGTATACGCGGAGCCGGCCGGCGCCGTTGCGGCGGCCGCATCGCCGACGCCGGCGCCGACGATGCCGATATCCCTGCGGATCAACGCGAAGGATTTTGCCGTCGAGCTCGACCCGCGGACGACGCTGCTCGACGCGCTGCGCAATCATCTCGGCCTCACCGGCTCGAAGAAAGGCTGCGACCACGGCCAGTGCGGCGCATGCACGGTGCTGGTCGATGGGCGCCGGATCAATTCCTGCCTGACGCTTGCGGCAATGCATGAAGGCGACGAGATCACCACGGTCGAGGGTCTGGCCGAGGGCGACCGGCTGCATCCGGTGCAGGCCGCCTTCGTCGCCCGCGACGGCTTCCAGTGCGGCTACTGCACGCCGGGCCAGATCTGCTCGGCGGTCGCTATGCTTGGCGAGGCCAGGGCCGGCTGGCCGAGCCATGCGAGCGCCGACGTGGCTGCGGCATCCGTCACTCTAACCGATGCCGAGATCCGCGAGCGGATGAGCGGCAACATCTGCCGTTGTGCCGCTTATCCGAACATCGTCGCTGCAATCCGCGACGCGGCAGAGGGGGCGTGAGCAATGCAGTCCTTCACTTATGAACGTGCGGCAAGTGCCGAGCAGGCAGCCGCCGCGGTCGCGGCGCGGCCGGGCGCCAAGTTCATCAGCGGCGGCACCAACCTGCTCGACCTGATGAAGCTCGAGATCGAGCGCCCTGCGCATCTCGTCGACATCAGCCGGCTGCCGCTCGATCGGATCGAGGAGACGGCGGCAGGCGGGCTTCGGGTCGGCGCCCAGGTCCGCAACAGCGATCTTGCCGCCGATCCGCGGGTGAGATCGCGCTATCCGATGCTCACGCAAGCGCTGCTGGCGGGAGCGTCCGGCCAGATACGCAACAAGGCCTCGACCAGCGGCAATCTCCTGCAGCGCACGCGCTGCCCCTATTTCCACGACCGCAACATGCCTTGCAACAAGCGCGAGCCGGGTTCGGGCTGCGCGGCGCTGCAGGGCTTCAATCGCATGCACGCCGTGCTCGGCACCAGCCAGGCCTGCATCGCGGTCCATCCCTCCGACATGGCGATCGCCATGGCCGGGCTCGACGCCAGGATCGAGACCATATCGCCCGGCGGCGGGACCCGCACGATGCCGATTGGCGATCTCCATCGATTGCCTGAGGCGACGCCGCATGTGGAAACCGTGCTCGACCACGGCGAGATGATCGCCGCCGTCACCCTGCCGCCGCCACCGCCCGGCCGGCAGGTTTACCGCAAGGTGCGCGACCGTGCCTCCTACGCCTTCGCGCTGGTATCGGTGGCGGCAGTCGTCGAGAAAAGCGGCGATCGTATCCAAAGCGCTCGGATCGCCATGGGCGGCGTGGCCGCCAAGCCCTGGCGCGCGACGGAGGCAGAGCGCACCCTCGCTGGAGCGGCGGCGTCCGACGGCGCCTTTACCGACGCGGCCGAAGCCGCGCTCGCCGGAGCCGTCGGATATGGCGGCAATGATTTCAAGATCCCGCTGGCGAAACGGACGATGCGCCACACGCTCGCTGCTGCCGCCGAGAGTGCATGAGGTGACATGATGACAGAGACGAAGACCTCAAACCGTCCTCGCGAAACACGCAGCGGCATCATCGGGCGTCCATTCGATCGCATCGATGGTCCGCTCAAGGTGAGAGGCGATGCCACCTACGCCTACGAGAATACGCTGGAGGGTACAGCCTTTGGCTATATTCTCGGCGCTGCCGTCGCCAAGGGGCGCATTGCCGAGATCGACACGGCCGAAGCCGAACGGGCGCCGGCAGTGCTGCTCGTCACGACGCACCGGAATGCGCCGGCCCAGCCGGATTTCGGCCCGGCGGTCACGCCGACGGTGCCGGAGGTCTTCACGCGCGCCCGGCCCGCGCTCAACAGCGAGCGGGTGCGCTATTACGACGAGCCCGTCGCGCTGGTCGTTGCGGAGACGTTCGAGGCGGCACGTGCTGCCGCCGGCCTCATCAAAGTGCGCTACGACGAGGAGCCGGGCCTCTACGATCTGTCGGGACATGTGGCCGACGCCTACGCACCAAAGCGGACCAATGCCGGCTTCGAGACCGACAGCGTGATCGGCGACTTCGAGAGCGCCTTTGCCGCGGCTCCGGTCAAGGTCGATGCCACTTACCGGACGCCCTTCGAACATCACAATCCGATGGAGCCCCATGCGACGCTCGCCGCCTGGTCAGGCAACGAGCTGACGATCCATACATCGGCGCAGACCCTGGCGAATTTCCGGGCAGGGGTCGCCAGCACCCTTCGCATCCCGCCCGAGCGTGTGCGCATCATCAGCCCGTTCATCGGCGGCGGCTTCGGCTCCAAGCTGATTGCCCATGCCGATACGATCCTGGCCGCGCTTGCTGCAAAGGTCCTGCAGCGTCCCGTCAAGATCGCGCTGACGCGACAACAGATGTTCGCCAATGCCGGTCATCGCGCAGAGATGATCCAACAGGTACGTCTCAGCACGGGCACCGACGGGCGGCTCACCGGGATCGCGCACGACGTCTGGTCGGCAACGTCCAGCTTCGAGGAGTACTGCGAGCAAACGGCAGTTTTTGCCCGCTCGCTCTATGCGGCGCCGAACCGTGTCACCCGCCATCGCCTGGTCCCGCTGGATATCAACCGCGGCGAATGGATGCGCTCGCCCGGCGAAGCCCCCGGCATGCTGGCCTTCGAATGCGCCATGGATGAACTCGCCGAGCGGCTCGGACTGGACCCGATCGAACTCAGGATCCGCAATGAACCGGCCCAGGATCCCGAGCGCGGCGTGCCGTTCTCCACCCGCAACCTCGTCGCCTGCATGGAGGAAGGCGCCCGCCGTTTCGGTTGGCAGCGAAGAAACCCGACGCCGGGCCGCGCCCGAGAGGGCCGCAAGCTCATCGGCTACGGCATGGCGGCGGCGATCCGTCCGAACTA
Source organism: Mesorhizobium sp. WSM4847 (assembly GCF_055811335.1). Lineage (NCBI taxonomy): Bacteria > Pseudomonadati > Pseudomonadota > Alphaproteobacteria > Hyphomicrobiales > Phyllobacteriaceae > Mesorhizobium > Mesorhizobium sp. WSM4847. The sequence goes on from NZ_JBVVPY010000010.1 coordinate 41,353, forward strand.
CATCGGCGCGGCGACGGCGCGGGTTGCGATCGACCGCGACGGTCGGGTGACGGCGCGGCTCGACATGACCGATATCGGGACCGGCACCTATACGATCCTGACCCAGATCGCCGCGGACAGCCTCGGCGTGCCGATCTCGTCCGTGAAAGTGGAGCTTGGCGACAGCCGCTTCCCGCGTACCGCCGGCTCCGGCGGGTCCTGGGGCGCGGCAAGTGCAGGGTCGGCGCTGCACAACGCCTGCAACGCCCTTAGGGAACGGATATTGCAGGCGGCGCGGTCGAGCGAAGCCTCGCCGTTGCGCGGCGCTGGCGCCACCGAAGCGAGCTTTGCCGACGGCGAGGTCAGGCTCGGCCAGCGTTCGGCAAGCCTGGCCGATCTTGTCCGAGGGATCGCTCCCGACGGGTTCGAGGCCGAGGGTTCCGTGGCCGCCGGCGCTGCCACCCCGTCATACAAGGCTTACTCGCAGCATTCCTATGGCGCGCATTTCGCCGAGGTCGCCGTCGATTGCGATACCGGTGAGATCCGCATGCGCCGGATGCTGGCGGTGATGGGCGCTGGCCGTATCCTCAACCCCAAGACCGCGCGCTCGCAAATCATCGGCGGCATGACCTGGGGAATCGGTGCGGCGCTGATGGAGCAGACGGTGCTCGACCGGCGCTACGGCCACTTCGTCAATCACGATCTTGCCGAGTATCACGTCCCGATCAACGGCGACGTCCCGGAGATGGAGGTCGTCTTCCTCGAGGAACATGACGACAAGGCCAATCCATTCGGCGCGAAGGGGATCGGCGAACTCGGCGTCTGCGGTGCGGGGGCAGCTGTTGCCAACGCCATCTATAACGCGACCGGCGTGCGGGTGCGTGACTTTCCCATCACCCTGGACAAGCTGCTGCCTGCCTTGCCGGTGATCGCCATTTGACGCGGCAAGTCTTGTTCGGGCATTTCAAGCTCAAGGACAAAGCGGCTACCAATCCCTGCGTGCAGGTACTGGCCGCGCCGGAACATATTGCCGCGTGAAATCTCCCTCCCCGGGTGGAAATTCCGGTAACACGCTGTACTATCTGCGAAATTGCCGAAATCGGGAGGCTTCCGGTGCAGACCAAGAAGATTATCAACGACGGCAACCGCACTGTCGACGAGATGCTGGAAGGCATTCTGGCCGCGCATCCCCGCCATCTCAAAAGCATGGAGGGCAGCCCACGCTCGATCATCGCCCGCGATGGACCTCGCCAGGGCAAGGTCGGCCTCGTCATCGGCGGCGGCTCCGGCCACGAGCCGACCTTCCTCGGTTTCGTCGGCAAGGGGCTGGCCGACGCGGCGGCGATCGGCAATGTCTTTGCCTCGCCGCCGCCGGACCCGATCCTTGAATGCGCCAAGGCGGCCAGCGGCGGCGCCGGCGTGCTGTTCATGTATGGCAACTATGCCGGCGACGTGATGAACTTCGACATGGCCGCAGAGATGGCGGCGATGGATGACATTGAAGTGCGCACCGTGCTGACCACCGACGACGTGGCATCGGCGCCGCGCGACCAGAGGCAAAAGCGCCGTGGTGTCGCCGGCAATTTCTTCATCTTCAAGGCCGCCGGTGCCGCCTGCGAGCGGATGCTGTCATTCGACGAATGCGAGCGTATCGCCAGGAAGGCCAATGATCACACCTTCACCATGGGCGTGGCGCTGTCGCCCTGTTCGCTGCCGCAGACCCGCCGGCCGAATTTTGAGATCGGACCGGATGAGATGGAGATCGGCATGGGCATCCATGGCGAGCCGGGCATCGCCCGCGGAAAATTGAAAACCGCCGACGAGATCACCGACGAGATGCTGGACAAGATCGTCGACGAGATGGCGCCGGCACGCGGCGACAAGGTCGCCGTGCTCATCAATTCGCTCGGCTCGACGCCGCTGATGGAGCTCTACATCATGAACCGGCGCGTCAAACAGCGGCTCGATGACATCGGCGTGTCAGTTCACGCGACCTGGGTCGGCAATTATTGCACCTCGCTCGAAATGGCCGGCGCCTCGGTGACGCTGATGCATCTCGACGCCGAATTGCAGACGATGCTCGACCATCCTTGCGACTGCGCCATGTTCCGCGCCGGCTGAAAGGGTGCATCCATGACATCCATCGATGCAGCCGATCTGAAAAGAATGTTCGATGCGATCGCGGTGGCGATCGAAGCCGACAAGGACAGGCTCTGTCAGCTCGACGGGGTCATCGGCGACGCCGATCATGGCATCGCCATGGCGCTCGGCTTTGGGGCGGTGCGCGATGCGCTGGCGCCGCTGGAGCTCACGGCAACCGAGCCGACTGTTCTCCTCAACACTGCGGCGAAGTCGTTCCTCAACGCCGTCGGCGCCTCGTCGGGCCCGCTCTACGCGACGGCCTTCATGCGTGGTGCGGCTGCCGTCAAGGGCAAGGCGACCTTGGCGGGCGCCGATGTCGTCGCCCTGTTCCAGGCGATGGCGCAAGGCATCCAGGATCGCGGCAAGGCGGAGATCGGCGAGAAGACGATGGTCGACGCCTGGCTGCCGGCGGCGCAAGCCGCGGCCGCTGCCCATGTCGCCGGCAAGACCCTGTCCGAAAGCCTGGCAGCCGCCCTCGAAGCAGCCGGACGGGGCGCCGAGGCGACCAAGGATATGATCGCCGCGAAGGGCCGCTCGTCGCGGCTCGGCGAGCGGTCGCTCGGACACATCGACCCCGGCGCGGCGTCGGCGGTCACCGTTATCGGCGCGATGCGAAAAAGCCTGGCTTAAGCGCATCGCATCAATGCGACGCGCTTAAGCTCCTGTTTTATACATGTCGTTATCCCAAAACCGCTGCGCACCCTCGGTTCACGCCCGAGGGCATGCTTTTGGGCGACATGCATTAGCCTAGCTTCGCCGCGTCGAGCCTGTCGATCGCCTGGACATTGCCGGCCGATGGCCCGTTTTCGTCGAACTCCGATGCGAGCCAGGCATCGACGATCGCCTTGGCCAGTTCCGGGCCGATAACGCGGGCGCCCATGGTGATGATCTGGGCATTGTTGGATTTCGCCGCGCGCTCCGCCGAATAGGTGTCATGGGTGAGTGCGGCGCGAATGCCGGGCACCTTGTTGGCCGAGATGGAAACGCCGATGCCGGTGCCGCAAAACAAGATGCCGCGATCGTTTTCGCCGTCGAGGATGGTCTGGGCGAGCTTCTGCGACAGGTCGGCATAGTAGCCGGCCTGGCTGACGTCGCTGACGGAGAGGCCGGGCTTGGTGGCCAGGTGAGCGGCAATGACGTCGAGCAGCGGCTTGCCGGCGCTGTCGGCCCCAATGGCTATTTTCATTTTTTCTGTCCTTTCCTGTTCGATTGCTCTGGAGCCTGTTCCATCCCGATGGCATCGGGATGGGGCTCTAACTTTTGTTGGGCATGATCTTTTTCCGAAAACCGGATTCCACTTTTCGGGATCATGCTATCTTTTGTTTGAGCATGATCTTTTCCGAAAAACCGGATTCCACTTTTCGGGATCATGCTATCTTTTGTCTGAGCATGATCTTTTCCGAAAAACCGGATTCCACTTTTCGGGATCATGCTCTAGATCGCCGCCGAGGCGCGTTCGAGGATGTCGATATAGCCTTCCGCCTGCCAGGCGGAGCGGCCGATGAACAGCCCGTCGATATGCGGCTGGCCGATCAGCTCGGCGGCATTTTGCGGATTGACGCTGCCGCCATAAAGCACCGGCGGCATGGCCGGCAGAAGATCGCCGGCGATCTTCTTGATCAGCGCCTGCTGCCTGTCGGCGTAGTCGGCACTTGCCGGAATGCCCTTGTCGCCGATCGCCCAGACCGGTTCGTAAGCAAACAGGATCGTCGCCGCCTTGGCCTGGCCTTCGAGGTATTGCAGCGCGCCGTGCACCTGCAAGGCCAGCACCGCATCGGCCTGGCCGCTGTTGCGTTGCGCCAATGTCTCGCCGACGCAAATGAGCGGCACCAACCCGTGCTTCACCGCCGCTGCGGTCTTGAGACCAACCGTATTGTCGGTCTCGCCGAAATGCTCGCGCCGTTCGCTATGGCCGAGCTCGACGAGATCGAGCCCGCAGTCCGTCAACATCACCGGCGAGATCTCGCCGGTCCAGGCGCCGGCGTCGGCCCAGTGCATGTTCTGGGCACCGACCTTGATCCGCGTCGATGCCAGCGCTTTCTTGACCTCGCGGACCGCCGTGAAGGGCGGGATGACGAAGGGCTGGATACGGTCGTTGAAACCGGGGACGAACCCCGCCAGCGCCCTGGCAAAGTCAGTCGCTTCTGCAAGCGTCTTGTTCATTTTCCAGCTTGTGCCGACCCAGTAAGCCACGCGTCCTCCTTCTAGAGCCTGTTCCATCCCGCGAGGCGGGATGGGGCTCTATCTTCTTCTTTGACCATGATCTTTTCCGAAAACCGGTTCCCACTTTTCGGGATCATGGCTCTATCTTCTTCTTTGACCATGATCTTTTCCGAAAACCGGTTCCCACTTTTCGGGATCATGGTCTAGTCCTTCTCGACCAGTGTCAGCGAAACGCCGGCGCCATCCAGCGCCTCGCGCATCTGCGGTCCCAGTTCTCGACCGGTGAAGACGGCGTCGAACGCCTTGAGATCGGTCAGGAAATGCAGGGCGGTGCGGCCGAACTTGCCGTGATCGACCAGCAGATATTTGCGGGCGGCCGCGGCCATCATCAACCGCTTGGTATGGACCACTTCCTGGTCCTGGTGGAAGGCGGAAACGCCGTGGATGGCGGACGACGACAGGAAGGCGACATCGGCGCGCAACGATCTCAGCGTGTCCTCGGCAAGCAGGCCGAAGAAACCGTGGAATTTCTTGCTGTACTGGCCGCCGAGCGCGATCAGGGTGATACCGGCAACGCCGGCCAGATCCTGTATCACGGCCAGATTGTTGGAGATCACGGTCAGCGGGCGCAGATCCGCAAGGTGGCGCGCAATGCCGCCCGCCGTCGAGCCGTCGTCGATGATCACCGTCTGGCCCGGTTCGATGACAGCCACGGCGGCAACCGCCAGGCGCTGCTTCTCCTCGGCGGCCTGCTTCTGACGGTAGCGGAAATCACTTTCGAACAGGCCGCTCGGCTGAATCGAGGCGCCGCCGCGTATCTTGCGCAGGAAGCCGCTTTCCTCGAGCTCGTCGAGGTCGCGATGGACGGTCATCTTCGACACGCCGAAGCGCGAGGCAAGGTCATCGACACTGGCCGTGCCGGTGTCCATCAGAAAATCCATGATGCCTTGCCGCCGGCCGTCGCTCTTCATCGTCCAGCCTGTTTCCTTTAATCCGCGTCGCCGCGTCCGCCGTAGCAGAACGGCGGGTTAGAGCTATTATAACAGATAAAATCGCATGCATGCCAAATTTTTTGTGATGGTGTTATGTTTCCTTGGGATATTCCTTGCTTCTGATCGCTGCCTTGTAACAAGAATTGCTCTCGGCGGCATGGCCAAAGGTTGCGGTTCTCCGGAAATCCGGCCAGAAGCATCAATGGGCTGAACGACGAACGGACAGCTCGCAAACCATAGGCTTGAAACCAAATACGGGAGACCATTGGGTGGCTCGCATCACACTGAGACAATTGCTCGACCATGCCGCCGAACACGGCTATGGCGTGCCTGCCTTCAACATGAACAATATGGAACAGGGCCTTGCCATCATGGAGGCGGCCGAGGAGACCAAATCGCCTGTCATCCTGCAGGCGAGCCGCGGCGCCCGCGCCTATGCGAACGACGTCGTGCTGGCCAAGCTGATCGACGCGCTGGTCGAGATCCATCCCGATATCCCGGTTTGCATGCATCTCGACCATGGCAACAACGAAGCCACCTGCGTGACCGCGATCCAGCACGGCTTCACCTCGGTGATGATGGACGGATCGCTGAAGGAGGACGGCAAGACGCCGGCCGATTACGACCATAATTCCGGCATCACGCGGCGCGTCGTCGACATGGCGCATTGGGGCGGCGTGTCGGTGGAAGGCGAGATCGGCGTTCTCGGATCCCTGGAGATGGGCGGCGGCGAACAGGAAGACGGCCACGGCGTCGAGGGCGCCGTCAGCCATGACCAGTTGCTGACCGATCCGGAGCAGGCGGTGCAGTTCGTCAAGGACACGCATGTCGATGCGCTGGCCGTTGCCATGGGCACCAGCCACGGCGCCTACAAGTTCTCGCGCAAGCCGGACGGCGCGGTGCTCGCCATGAACGTGATCGAGGAGATCCACCGCCGCCTGCCGAACATGCACCTGGTCATGCACGGCTCGTCCTCGGTGCCGGAAGAGCTGCAGGAGATCATCAACAAATATGGCGGCCAGATGAAGCCGACATGGGGTGTGCCGGTCGAGGAGATCCAGCGCGGCATCAAGCACGGCGTGCGCAAGATCAACATCGACACCGACAACCGCATGGCGCTGACCGGCGCGATCCGCAAGGTGCTGACCGAGAACCCGAGCGAGTTCGATCCGCGCAAATATCTGACGCCGGCAATGGCCGCCATGAGGAAGCTGTGCAAGGAGCGCTTCGAGCAGTTCGGCACTGCCGGCAACGCCCCCAAGATCAAGCCGCTGCCGGTCTCGGAAATGGCCAAGCGCTACAAGTCGGGCAGTCTCGACCCGAAGTTCGGCTGACGTGTTGAGGCAGGCATGAGCACAGTGTAATCGTTTCGGCTTCTAACCCGTGCTTGAGACGACCAATTGTCGGAGTCGGCGCTGCCCCTCATTGCCCTGCCGGGCATTTCTCCCCGAAAACGGGGAGAAAGGGGCTGGCCGCGACGTTGGCGCCCTTCCTGCAACGCTGGCGATTGGCGAAACCGGCGACGACAGCTCCCCTCTCCTCGGCAGGCAGTGAGGGGCAGCGCGAACGTGGATAATCCAGTCGAGGACGGCTTCAAACCTGAAGCGATCCTGCTCGCGGCAAAATCGCCGTCCTGCCGGTCTCGATAAACGGCGCCCAATAATCGACCGACTCGCGGATCATCGCGACGACCTGGTGGTCGACCGGCTCGCGTTCGCGGAACGACAGTTCGAGGCAGATCTCGTTGTCGACGCCGCCGCCGCGGCGAACCGTCTCCAACAATTTTTCCGGTGTGATGCGGCCGCCCTTGTTGTAGGCGGCGATGAACGGCCAATGGCCGCCCTTGTTCATCGACGACTGCTTGATGTGGATGATCGGCGAGACCGTGGGAAAGGCTTCGGCCCAGGCATAGGGGTCGATGTCGTCCGGATTGCTCGAGGTGACGTCGCCATGGTCGATATCGACCATCATCTTCAGCGGGATGGCCATGCCGGCCGCTTCGATCTCGTTGTGCAGGGACCGGCAGCACTCGATCGTATGGCCGAATTCGCGGCCGACCGACATCGGCTCCCAGAACAGATAGGTCAATCCGGCCGCCCTGGCGTGCTCGGCGACCTCGCGCCAGCATTCCAGCGCGATCTCGAAAAGCCGCGCGCGACGCTCGGGATCGTCAAAATCCCGGTGCGTGAAGATCGCGAACTGCGTGCCCATGCCGCTGGCGCCGAGCTCGGCCGAAATGTCGGCAAAGGTCTTGAACCAATCGACGTAGTAGCGGCGCACGTCGGCGTCGGGATGGCCGAAATGGTTGAGCCGCCCGTAAGGGCCGGTCATCCCGGACGTCACGCGCACGCCGGTGCGGTCGAGCGCCGTGCGGAACAGGCGGACGAATTTCGAGATCGTCGCCGCCGGCCAGCCGGGATTGACGAATTCATGCGTGAGCTGCACGTCCCGGATGCCGATGTCGTAGGCGATCGCGTCGATCAGATCGTCCGGTTCGGCAAAACGGTTGACCAGCGGATTGGTGTTGAGGGAAAGCGTAAAAGTCATCAGCCTGCCCTCACCAGTCGGCCAACGCACCAGTCCTCGAAGGCGGCTCTTTCTGCGGCGGACAGATGCAGGCCGTGCTTGGTGCGCCGTTCGAGAATATCGGCAGCGGTCAGCGCCCATTCATGCTCGAACAAATAACTGGCTTCGCGTTCGAAAAAATCCTTGCCGAAGCACCGGCCCAGTTCGGTGAGCGACCTGGACGCACCGACCACAACGCGCGTCCTAGTGCCGTAGAGCCGGCCATAGTGTTTGACCAGCGATGCCGGCATCCAGGGAAATTCACGGCCGAGATCGCCGAGAAACTGCTCGAAATCGGCGTTGGCGATATCACCACCCGGCAGGTAGCCTTTCGACGTCCACGGCTTGCCCATTTTCGGAAAGAAAGGTGCGATCCGGTCCAGCGCATGCTCGGCCAGCTTGCGGGAGGTGGTGATCTTGCCGCCGAAGACGGAGAGCAGCGGCGCCTGCCCGGATGATGCGTCGAGTTCGAAAATATAGTCGCGCGTCACCGCGCTCGGATTGTCGGAGTTGTCGTCATAGAGCGGCCTGACGCCCGAGAACGAGTAGATGACATCGTCGCGGGCAAGTTCGCGCTTGAAGTAGCGGTTGACCACCTTGATCAGGTAGTCGACCTCGCTGGCATCCGCCGCCACGTCTTCCGGCCGCCCCTCATAGGGAATATCGGTGGTGCCGATCAGGGCCAGATCGTTCTGGTAGGGATTGATGAAGATCACGCGCTTGTCGCTGTTCTGGACCAGATAGGCCTGCCGCCCTTCCCAGAATTTCGGCACGACGATGTGGCTGCCCTTGACCAGCCGGACATTCCGCTTGGAGTTCTGGCCAGCCACGCGGTTGATGATGTCGTTGACCCAGGGACCGGCGGCGTTTATCAGCGCACGCGCCCGAACCGTGGTCCTGACGCCGGTTCGGCTGTCGCGCATCTCGACCGACCACAGGCCGTTTTCACGGCGGGCGGCGGTGCAGGCGGTCCGGGTGAAGATCCTGGCTCCCCGTTCCGCAGCGTCGAGCGCATTGATGACGACGAGACGGGCGTCGTCGACCCAGCAATCGGAATATTCGAAACCGCGCTTGAACGCATCCTTGATCGGTGCGCCTTCGGGCGCGGTGCGCAGGTTGAGCGTGCGGGTGCCCGGCAGCCGTTTGCGGCCGCCAAGATGATCGTAGAGGAACAGACCGAGCCGGACCAGCCAGGCCGGCCGGTCGTCCGGGCTGTGCGGCAGCACGAAGCGCATCGGCCAGATGATATGCGGCGCCGATTCAAGCAGCACTTCGCGTTCGATCAGCGCCTCGCGCACCAGCCGGAATTCGTAGTATTCGAGATAGCGCAGGCCGCCATGGACGAGCTTTCCCGATCGCGAACTGGTGCCTTCGGCGAGATCGTCTTTTTCGCACAGGATGACGGAAAGCCCGCGGCCGACTGCGTCGCGCGCGATGCCGGCGCCATTGACGCCACCGCCGATGACGAACAGATCGACGATTTCAGTGGCGCCGCTCATCTCGCCGGATCCTCTATGCCTGGATTGCGTTTCATGGCTGCCGCGACCTTCAGCACGGGTTGACCGGCGGGAGCCCGACGATGAAGCGGCGCACCTCTTCGGCCGCTTGCTCGGCCGCATAGGTCACCGTGCGCACGGAAGCGCCGGCGATATGCGGCGTTAAGGTGACATTCGGAAGCTGCAGCAGCGGCCAGTCGGCAGGCACCGGCTCGACCGCGAACGTCTCCAGCATGGCGCTGCCGATATGGCCTGAGACCAGCGCATCGTAAAGCGCGTCGTAATCGACCAGTGGCCCGCGCGCGGTGTTGACGAAGATCACCCCCGGCTTCATCCGAGCGATGATGTCCTTGTTGATGAGGCCGCGGGTTTCCTCGGTCACCCGGGGATGAAGCGTGACCACATCGGAGCGGGACAGGAGATCGTCGAGCGCGACCAGTTCGACGCCGTCATTGCGGTCTTCGGCGCTCAGTTGCACATAGGGATCGGTGACCAGGATGCGGCAGCCGAAGGCGCGCAGCAGGCGGACAACCTTGGTGCCGATATTGCCGTAGCCGATGACGCCGACGCTCATTTCGTTGAGCTCGCGGCCGGTACGGTCGGCCCGGTAGAGATCGCCGCGCCATTCCCCTTTGCGCAAGGCCTCGTGCCCGACCCGGATCAGCCGCGTCTCGGCAAGGATCGCACCGATGGTGAATTCGGCCACAGCACTTGCATTGCGGCCGGGCACATTGACGACGGTGATGCCGTGGGCCCTGGCGGCAACCATGTCGATGTTGATCGGGCCGCCGCGCGAGACCGCAACCAGCTTCAGCGCAGGCAGACGCTGCATCATGGTCTCGGACAGCGGCGCAAGCTGGGTGACGAATATCTCGGCGTCGCCAATGAAATCGACCACCTCGTCCGGATCGCCAAAATACTCCTTCACCTTGTCGAGGCCGAGCGCCGCATTGCCGAATTCCATCGGCTCGTCGGGCCAGGCCGCCTCAAGGGTGCGGATGTCGAGATTGTCGCCGCAGGCCTTCTCGATTTTCTCGCGAAAGACCTCGGGAAGCATGAAGCGGTCGCCAATGATTGCAATCTTCTTATGCATGCTCGACTTCTCAGTTTGCCCTGGACGCGGCCATCGACCGCCAGACCGGCCGCAGCGCCTCATGCGCCAATGTGTAGGACGGAACCGCCCGCTCATAGATCGCGGCAAGTTTTCGGTCGCTCGGTTCCGTCGCGCCCAGCAGCGGCGTGACCCATTCGCCGACGCATTCGTCCATCGAACTGTATTGGCCGACGCAGACCGCAGCGATCATCGCGGCGCCCGCCGCACCGGTTTCCTCGCGTTGGCTGGTGCGAATGTCGGCGCCGACGACAGCGCCGAGGATCTTGCGCAGAGCCGGGCTTCTGGCGGCGCCGCCGGTCAGCCGGATTTCGCTCGGCAGCGGCCCCATGGCGGCGTAGCAATCGCGCGACGCGAATGCCAGCCCCTCAAAAACAGCGCGAACCATATCGGCATAACCGTGCCGCGACGAAATGCCGACGAAACCGGCCCTGGCATTGGCATCGACGAACGGCCCGCGCTCGCCGGCCTCCGACACATAGGGCTGATAGAGCAGCGAGGCCGGCTCCGATGACGATATCCATTCGTCGACCAGCGCGATCATCTCGCCATTGCTGCGGGTGATGCCTTGCGAGGCGAGTATGCCGGAGGCGAGGCTAAGGATCCAATCGATGTTGAGCGTCGCTGCCATGTTCGACTGCATCTGCGCAAAGACGCCGGGCGCCGGCATCGTCATCGTGTAGCCGGTCCTGGCCTCGTTGAGCAGCACCTCGTCCGGCGTCTGAGCAAGCCGCATATGCATGCCGGTGGAGCCGATGATCGAGCAGCCAGGCTTGCGCTCGCGGTCGAGCAGGCCGGCGCCGAGCGCGGTGCAGGCCACGTCGACATAGGCCAGTACCACCGGCGTACCGGAAAGCAGCCCGGTCGCTTTGGCAGCCGCCGCCGACAGGCCGGCGTTATGCCTGGTGCCGTCGACGATCGGCGGCAGCAGATGCCTGAGGTCGGCGACGCCGAGCACCTCAAGCACCTCGTCGCAATAGCCGCGGGTGCGAAAGTCGCCAAAGGTGAAGGTGCCCTCGGAAGGATCGGTGGCGCGTTCGCCGGTCAGGTTGAAATAGAGCCAGTCCTTGCAATGGAACGCTGTCGCGGCGCCGGCAAGCCTGTCAGGCGCGTTGTGCTTCATGAAGGCAAGCTGCGGCCCCTGCTGGCAGGCCGCGAGCCCGCTGCCGGTCTTTTCGAAACGAAGCCGGTCATCGGGGCGCGCGCGGATCTCCTCGACGATGGCGGCAGCGCGCGCGTCGAGCCACAGCCAGCCCTTGGCGACCGGCTCACCGTCCTTGTCGATCAGCCAGGTGCCGTCGCCCTGCCCGGTCACCGCGATCGCAATGATGCGGCTTGCGAGGTCCGGCACCTTGTCGGCAAGCTGTCGCAATGTGGTCGCCGTATCGGTCCAGGTGCGTGCCAGATCCTGCTCGGCGCCGCCGCCCGGCAAGGTCTCGTACCGGTTCGGTACCGCCGCGGCCGCGAGCTGCCGGCCCGCCGTGTCGAAGGCGACGGATTTGATGACAGACGTGCCGGCGTCGATGCCGATCAGCACATCCCGCATCAGGCAAGCTCCATGCCGTGCGAAATGGCCATGCCGCTGGACTGATCGAAGACGTGCAGATTTTTCGGATCGATGCTGATGTTGATCGGCGCGCCAAGCTCCAGCCGGGTCCGGTCATGTTCGACCAGGACCAGCGAGCCGCCGGCGAAATCCGCCGCGATATGGGTCTGGTCGCCGAGCCATTGGTTGGCCGAAACCGTCGCCGGCACGCCGTCCTTCGAGCGGCGAACCGCATAGGGCCTGACACCGATGACGACCCGCTGCCGTTTGAGCAATTCGTCGCGAACCGAGCCGCTGAACGCGTCCTTGTCATAGTCGAGTGAAAGCCCGTCGGGCAGCCGCAGATTGATCTTGTCGGCGGCCGTGCCGACATAGGCCTCGAAGACATTCATCGGCGGCTCGCCGACGAACGTGCCGGTGAACAGGTTGGCCGGCCGCTGCTTGAGCATATTGGGCGTATCGAACTGCTGCAGCACGCCGCCTTCCATCACCGCGATCCGGTCGGCCAATGCATTGGCCTCGGTCTGGTCGTGAGTGACCAGGATCGCGGTCAAGCCGCGCTCCTTGATGAAGTGCTTGATGCGGCCGCGCAGCACCGCGCGAAGCTGCGGCTCGAGCTGGCCCATCGGTTCGTCCAGCAGATGCAGGTCGGCCTCGCGGATCAGTGCCCGGCCGAGGCTGGCGCGCTGCTGCTGGCCGCCGGAGATGGAACTCGGATAGCGCTCAAGAATGTCCTCGATCTCGAGCAGCTTGGCGATGCTGGCAACTTTCGCGTCGACCTGACTTTTCGGCAGCCTGGCCGCCTTCAGCGCAAACGCCATGTTCTCGCGCACGGTCAGCGGCGGATACAGCGAATAGCCCTCGAACGCCATCGCCACATTGCGCTTGACCGGCGGCAGCGTGTGCACCTTGCGGCCGGCAACCGAAATGCTGCCGCGCGAGACCTCTTCGAAGCCGGCGATCATGCGCAATGTCGAAGTCTTGCCGCAGCCGGACGAGCCGAGCAGTGCGACGATCTCGCCCTTGTCGATTTCCATCGTCAGATTCTGAACGGCGTGCACACCTCGGTCGATCGGGCCGTAGAATTTGTCGACGCCCGAAATGGTGAGTGCGCTCTGGCTCATGCCGCTTCTCCGCTGCGCAAATTGACGACGTTTTTCGAGCCGATACGGTCGCCACTGGCACGATCGAACAGCAGGGCGCTTTTGCCGTCGACGGCGATATGGGCCCTGCCCTCGGTTTGACCCGCTGTTCCGGCCGGCCGGGAGACCAGGATTTCGCGACCGCGCACGGTGCGCACCAGCGTGACGATCTTTTCGTTGAGCGGCGTCTCCGCCTCGACGGTCACCGGAATGGCCGCGGGTGTTCCTTCGTCGACGAAGCGCAGCGCTTCGGGCCGCAAGCCGATCACGCAATCGCGGCCGACCATGGCGTCATAGGCGCCGGTCAGATGGACCTGGACATTCGACAGACCGACATAGATGCCCTTGGCATCGCGCGACGGCTTGACGTCGAGCAGGTTGATTGTCGGATCGCCGAACAGCCGCGCGATCTCGATGTTGGCCGGCTCGCGATAGATCTGTTCGGGCGTGCCGAGCTGCTTGATGACACCTTGCGACATCACCGCGATGCGATCGCCGAGCGCCATGGCCTCCTTGTAGTCCTGGGTGACGTAGACGACGGTCGCACCGCGATCTGCCAGCAGCCTTGGCAGTTCGAGCCGCATTTCGAAGCGCAGTTTGGCATCGACGTTGCGCAGCGGGTCGTCGAGCAGCAGCACCGGCGGCGAGCCGACCAGAGCGCGGGCGAGCGCGGTGCGCTGCTTCTGGCCGTTGGACAGCGCCCGTGGCTTGTGGCTGAGCACGTGGCCGATCTTCAGCAGCTTGGCGACGCTCTCGACACCCGCCTTCATCGCGCTTTGCGACGATCGCTTGGCCTGAAGCGGCGTGGCGATGTTGTCGAAGGCGGTCATGTGCGGAAACAGCGCGAAATTCTGGAATGCCATGCCGACGCCGCGGAACTCGGCGTCAAGATCGGTCATGTCCTCGCCGCCGATGAAGATTTTTCCCTCATCAGGGTCGATGACGCCGGCGACGAGCCGCAGCAGCACCGTCTTGCCGGCGCCGGACGGTCCGAACAGGACCAGGGTTTCGCCGTCGGCGACGCTCAACGACAGATTGTCGAGCACAGTCTGGCTCTTGTAGCGCTTGACGACATTTCGCAATTCGAGGCTGGCCATCGAAGCTATCCTTTCACCGCGCCGAGCGACAGGCCTTCGACGAGATAGCGCTGCGCGTAAAGGGCGAGCGCCAGCGTCGGCGTGATCGACAGCACGATCGCTGCCGAGATCTGGCCGTACTGGATGCCGGAGGAGGTGATGAAGGCGAGCGCGCCGACCGTCACCGGCTGCTTGTCGGCCGAAGCGAGCACGAGCGCGAAGATGAAATTGTTCCAGGCGAAGATGAAGGCGAGCAGGCCGGCAGCCGCGATGCCGGGGCCGGCGAGCGGCAGCGCGATCTTGCGGAAGGTGGCGAACCAGGAATGGCCAGCGATGCGATAGGCATATTCGATATCGGCCGGGATGTCCTCAAAATAGCCGCGCACGATCCACAGGATCAGCGGCAGGCAGATCAGCTGATAGACCCAGATCAGCCCGATATAGGTGTTGGCCAGTCCAAGCTTCTGGAAATAGAGGGTGAGCGGCAGCAGCACCAGCAGCGCCGGCGCGAACCGGAACGACAGCAGCGTGAAGGCGATGTCCTCCGAGCCGCGGAATTTGTGCCGGGCAAAGGCGTAAGCGGCGGGGACGCCGAGCAGCAGCGCGACGGCGACCGAGGTGACCGACAGGAACACCGAATTCCACAGGTTGCGCATGAAGGCGATGTCGAGCGTGCCGGCCGCCGTGGTCAGCTTGCCGGTGATCAGCGCGGTGTAGTTGGCCAGCGTCGGCTTGAAGACAAGCTGCGGCGGAATCCGCAGGATGGTCTCGTTGGTCTGGAAGGACATCATGAGGATCCAGACGATCGGGAACATGAAGAAGATCACGACCAGCGTCAGCGCTATGCCACGCAGGATGCGTTCGAGAAGCGAGGTGTGTTCCATCCCGGCCTCCTATGCCAGGCCGCGGGCGCGTTCGCGCAGCCGCAGCCAGTTCTTGATGAAGATGTTGGAGAGGAAATAGGTGATCGCCCACAGGATGATCATCAGCGCCGCCGAGCGGCCGACATTGGTCGACTGGAAGAAATTGAGATAGGCCTCGACCTGGAAGACGGTCAGCGTGTCGCCCGGACCGCCCTGGGTCATGGCATAGATGATGTCGAACTGCTGGATGGAATCCAGCAGGCGAAACAGCGTCGCCGTCAGGATGTAGGGCGTCAGCATCGGCAAGGTGATGCGGAAGAACACAAAACTCCGCGGCACGCCGTCAAGTGCCGCCGCCTCGAAGGGCTGCGTCGGCAGGCTGCGCAGGCCGGCAAGCAGCAGGATCATGATGAAGGGCGTGTAGACCCAGATATCGACAAGCACCACCGTGAAAAGCGCGGTCGACGGCGACGAAGCCCAGCGGAAATCCTGCAATCCGATCAGGCTGGCGAGGTAGCTCAGCACGCCAAAGCCGGGATTGGTCATCAGCTTCCACATCAGCGCGGCAAGCGCCGGCGCCGTCATCAGCGGCATCAACAGCATGATCGAGATGAAGTTGTTCAGCGTCGAGCGCTTCTGCAGCAGCATGGCGATGCCGAGACCGAGAAGCAGTTCAAGCAGCACGGTGATGCCGGCATAGAGCAGCGATATCTCCAGCGTGTTCCAGAACCTCGGGTCGGTGAAAAACGAGATGTAGTTGTCGCCCCAGTTGAACTGCCGCGCCCAGGGCTGGCTCAGCCGGTAGCGCTGGAACGAGTAGACGACCGACGTGAAGAACGGGATCAGGATGCCGATGCAGACGAGCAAGGCCGGCAGGCTGAGCACATAGGGCAGCACTTTCTTGCTGATCCTGAAGCCGGAAGGCCTGTTTCTTTGCATTGTCGCCGTAGTCATCGTGGCTCACCCGTCATCTCTGTTGCTTCGCCCTGCCGGCCGCCCAGGGAGCTAGGCGGCCGGTTGGGCGAGTGGCGGCACCGCCGTTGTTTGAACATCGGAATTTCCCAAAACCGATTTGGGTCCGATGCTCCAGGCGCCGATTCGCAGTGGAATGGCCGGCTGGCCCGCAGCAGCGGGCCGGCCGGCCGCCAGGACTCAGCCGAGCCCGGCTTCCTTGAGCTGGCCGTCGACGCTGCTGGCCAGCATGTCGAGGCCTTCGTCGACCGGCACTTCCTTGGCCACCATCTTCTGCAGCGTCGCCGCCCATTCGGTGGTCAGATCGAAGAACAGCGGCTGCGGGGTGAACTTGATGCTGGCGCCGGGCGCCGAAACGTCGAACATCTCGACATAACCCGGATAGCTCTTGTTCAGCTTCTCGCGGAACATCTGGTCGTTCCAGACCGACTGACGCACCGGATTGACGAAGTCCATCTCAGTCGCACCGAACAGTGCATGCTCAGGCCCTGATGCCCATTGCATGAAGTACCAAGTGGCGTCCTTGTCCTTCGAGAAATTGGACATCGACAGCGACCAGATCCAGATGTTGGGCGTCGGAGCCTTGGCGGCGGGATTGGCCTTGAAGGCAGAGAAGGCGAGCTTGCCGGCCATCTTGTTGTCGCCGCCGTTCATGAAGTAGCCGAGGATGTCGGCGTCGAAGATCATCGCCGAGGCGCCGGCGCCAAGGTCGGTGCCGACCTGATACCAGGTGTAGGTCGACCAGTCCTTGGGGCCGCTCTCCTGGATCATCTGGACCCACTGCTTGTGGAAGGCCTTGGATTCGGCGGTGTTCATCGCGGCCGACAATTTGCCGTCAGCCGAGACGTTCAGGTCCTTCTGGTCAAAGTTGGCATAGGCCGACAGGAAGCCGGGATGGATCGTCGCCCAGGAGCGCGAGCCGCGCACGCCGATGCCGTAGACGCCGCCGCCGACATCCTTGGTGAGCTTGGCCGCCGTAGCGACCATCTCGTCCATATTGCCGGGAACGCTGACCCCGACCTTGTCGAACATGCCCTTGTTGTAGGTGATGTTGTTCTGTTCGAAGCCCCACGGAATGCACCACTGCTTGGCGTCGTCGGAACCGAGCACGCCGCCGGGCTGACCGTTCCAGGCACAGGACTTCCTGACACCGGGCAGGAAGTCGTCCCAGGCATAGTTCACGTTGGTCTTGGTCGGATCCTTGATCCACTCGTTAAGGTCGGTGATCCAGCCGGCCGGGCCATAGGTCCAGGTCATGTAGGCGCCGGTCATGAAGGCATCGTATTCAGGCGAGCTGGCCGACAGCGCAGCGGTGACCTTGTCGAAATAGACATCCTCCGGGAAGACGTCGTAGACGACTTCCATGCCGGTCAACTTCTTGAAGTTTTCAAGGTTGGCGATCATCGCATCCGCGTAAGGATGCTTGTTGAGCAAGAGCTTGATGGTCTTGCCCTTGTGCGCCTGCCAGTCGAAATCCGCCGCCAGCGCACGGGTCTGCCCCAGGTTGAGCAGCGTTCCGGCCGTGCCGGCGGCAAGGCCCATCGCGCCAAGGCCCTTGATCAGCCCACGACGATCGACTTGTCCGCGCAGGAACGCGTCGATCAGGTCTTTTTCTTTCTCATGCATTTGTCTTCTCCTCCACAGGGTAGTTTCAATCGAATGGCTGCCGGCTACCCGACCGGCGTCTGCTCCACGAGTTTTCGCGCCGTCCGCTCATCGGTGACCAGGCCCTTGAGATAGCGGCCCTCCAACACCGATTTGATGGCACGAACCTTCACCTTGCCGCCGGCAACGGCGACAATCCTGCGATTGCTGATGTCTTCGCGCGCCAGCGCCAGCGCGCGGTTGGAAAGCGTCGTCTCGACCGCTTTTCCAGCATCGTCGAAGAAATGGCCGAGCAGTTCGCCGACACCGCCGTTGCGTCGGATCTCCTCCATTTCGCCCTTCTCGATCATTCCGGTAGCGACCAGCGACGCCTCGCGCTCGGCAGTGCCGATGCCGGCGATGAGCAGGTCGGCGGCCTTGCCGAGATCAAAAACCTCGCTGATGCCCTTCTGCCCAAGCAGCACGGTTCGATCCTCGACCGTGTTGGCGAACATCGGCACCGGCATCACATAGGCTTCGGCGCCGGTCCGTTCGGCCAGGCGGTGAATGACGTCGTGCGGATTGGCCGAGAACTTGCGCGTCAGGCCGCCGAGCAATGAGACGAATCGGGTCTTTTCGGCCGATATGCGCGGCAGATATTCGACGCAGGCGGCGAGCGTGCGGCCATGGCCGACGCCGATCAGCGTATCCTCGCCGCGTTCGATCTCACGCTTGAGGAACTGCGCGCCGGCGATGCCGAGCGCCTTGAGCGGCAAGTCCTCGCCATCGAAGTCGGGAACGACCTCGCAATAATCGAGGCCGTAGCGGCTGGACAAATCGTCTTCAAGCGCGACGCATTCCGACACTTCGCCGTCGATATAGACTTTGACCAGCCCTTCCTGATTGGCCTTGGTGATAAGGCGATGCGCCTTGAGGCTGGTCAGGCCAAGCCGCTTGGCAACCTCCGACTGGGTCAGCCCGCCAGCATAATGGAGCCAGGCGGCGCGCGTCGCCATACTGGTTTCATCGTCGCGCAGGAGGCCGTTTCCAAAACCAACCATTTCCGCCCTAAGATATTTTTATCAGGTGATGCAAAATTTTTCACAAGGTGTCCCAGGAGTCAAGCGTCGCAGCGTTCAAATCACCTTGAGAGGGCAAAAAAGGCCTACTGAAGCAGCCATCGTGCAGGGCGGTGCCAGTCTGAAATGCCATGCCTGTCGACCTGAAGGGCAAAGGCTGAAAGGCTCGCTCCAAGCGAACCAGTTGCATGGCCGCAAAGGCCTGCTCCCGTTCAATGAGCGCATAACTGGGCTGACCGACGCCAACCGCCGATTTGCTGAAAATGCTCTGCCCGCCGAATGGCGGTGGAGCTCGCTTGCGGATCAGGCGAATTCGGGCAAGGAGGACAGGGGCCGAGAAGTATCGATCTTCACATTGCGAGAGCTACAATAATTCTTCACGAACGGCTATCTATCCTGGCGACAGGTGTTTGGTTCGAGTCACGAGGGGCGCGGCTTGGAATTCGATTTGAAGACCATTGAGGCGCTTGCTCCCGATCAGGCGTCGCTGAGCGCCGCCTCCAAGCTGACCAAACGATCGAACTGGCCGCGGCTCGAAAAGCATGAGCCCCAGGCGCTCATCTGGGGTGAATGCCAGGGCTCCGGCTCCAATCCATATCGGGTGGTGGTCGACACCGGCGATCACGGCTACAAATGCACCTGCCCGTCGCGAAAATTCCCGTGCAAGCACACGCTGGCGCTGATGTGGATTGCCGCCACCGCGCCAGCCAGTTTTGCAGCCGCTGAATCCTCGCCTGAATGGGTGAATGACTGGCTTGGCCGGCGCAGGAAGACGACGCCACCGCCAGCGCAACCGATAGAAGGTGTGGCAGCCAAAAGCATTGATGAGGCTGCACGGACGGACGACAGCGCCGCCGTCGAAGACGGTGCGGCGGTGGAGCGTCGTGAGGCTGCGCAGCGCAAGCGGGCGGAAGACACACGACAAGCAGTGTCGGCGGCGCTCGATGAACTCGATCAATGGATCGCCGACCAGTTGCGGCTTGGTCTTTCCGGGTTTGTCGACGGCAGCAGCGACCGTTGCCGCCGGATTGCCGCGCGGCTGGTCGACATGAAGGCAACCGCGCTTGCCGGTCGCATCGACGAGATCCCTTCGCGGCTGATGGCGCTGCGCAGCGAAGAAAAACCGGATGCGGCGATCCGTGAGCTTGGCAAGCTTGTGCTGCTGGCCAAGGCATGGCGGGCGTCGCCCGACGACCCAGAGCTGAAGCGCCTCGTATCGACCTCTGAAACCCGCGAACAGGTTCTGGCCAATCCGGATGCAAGACAGGTCGAAAGCTTCTGGGAGGTTCTGGGCGAGAAGATCGAGAGCCGCCGTGACGGTCTCGTCAGCCATTCGACCTGGCTGCTCGATCTGAAGTGCGCTACCCCGCAATTTGCCGTGCTGCTCGATTATTTTCCGGCTTCTGCCGGACGCCGGTCCAACGCTTTTGCGCCGGGCGATCGTTTCGATGCCCGGCTGGTCTTCTATCCATCACGCAAGCCGCTGCGCGCATTGGTGGCAGAGCGCATGGGTGAGGTGACGTCCGGCGCGTGGCCTGATTTCAGCTTTGGCGCTGCAAAGGACCCACTCGCCACGCATGCATCCTATCAGGATGCTGCGCCTTGGATTACCGATTGTCCTCTCATACTGCCGCCTGGTGCGATCCTGGTCGATGACCGCGGCACAGGCTGGTGGCAGGCCGCGGATGATCCGCAAGGGATCGCCTTGCCGATCGCAGGCGCTGTCAATCAAACATTGCTCGGCCTCGACCTTGCGGCCACGGCAGCGCTCTGGGATGGCGCCCGGCTTGACCTTCTGGCGGCTCAAAGCGGATTCGGGAGGCTTGACCTGTCGTGAACGAGGGCGAGCAAACAGGCCTGGCGACAATGCGCGATTGCTGGATCACCGGCGGAGCCACCTTCGATCTGGCTCCGACCGCCTGGAAGACGATCGCCGGCGGTGCAAGTCCCGACGAGCAGGAGCGCCGGCTCCTGGCAATCGCAGCACAAGCGCTCGACGTCGCCCTGCGGCCGGCGGCGCCGAAGACGCTCAAGCGCCGGCCGCCGCTGCCCAGGCTTGCGCTCCCGATGCTGCCGGAGCGGTTGCGGCCGCTGTTGAGAGCCGCTCTGAAACATGCCGTCGACGCGCGACGCAAGACGCGCGTGGTGACGCTTGTCGCCAGCCGCGGCTTTGTGCTCCATCCGATGGACTGGATGCCCGTCGCGTCGGATCAGAACAGTCCGGACGTCTACGCCCCCTGGATCGACTGGCAAGCAAGCGTGGACGGGGAGAGACATGCCCCGCAAGAGAAACTGACGGCGGAAAATTGGGATGAGTTCTATCCCGCCGCGCGACGCATCGCGCTGGCAGACATGCGCCGCAGTGAACCGGCTTCGGCTCGACTGCTGATCGAGGCCAAGGCGTCGGGCGAGCCCGCCGAGGTCAGGCTTGCGCTCGTCGAACTCATGCGCTTCGGCCTGAATCCTGAGGACGCGCCGTTCCTTAAAAGCCTCTCCGCCGACAGGTCCGGCAAGGTGCGCGAACTGGCTGGCCGGCTGCTGGCAAGGTTGGGAGAGCACGGCCGTTCAGACGCTGGCGGACCGGGTGATCCCGCAGCTGAACTCGCCGCTTTCATCAGCGAAGGCAAATCCGGCTTCATCCGCCGCCGCAGCATCTACACGCCGGCGAAGTTGAAATCGCCGGCGCAGGAAACGCGTCGCGCCGAATTGTTCGAGACCTGCAATCTCGTCGACCTGGCCGCGCGGTTCAGTGCTACCGAACCTGAGTTCATAGGCGCCTGGCAATTCGGCGCCGACAACAATGCCGACATCCTGATCGCACGAATGGTCGCCGCTTCGGGGAGCGACGCCGCGGTGACGCATATGGCCGACGCACTTGTCGCCGATGGCGGCAAGCCAGCGCTGTTCGTACTGCACCTCACGCCGCGCCTGGACAGTCGCAGAAAACGAGCCCTCGTCCGGCTGATCCTCAAGCAAGCGAATTACCTCAACGCGATCAATCTGGCGGAAGGCATTGATGCTGGCTGGCTGGAATGGGACGATCTTTCGAATGGGTCGGCTGTTGCGGCGCTGCGTTCCGCCGTTGCGGGAACCGACGACGCCATGCGCCGAGGCGCCGACGATATACTGGAAACGATCTGCTTCCTTGCCACGGCGACCACGGCAGCAAAATTGATCGACGAGGTCGTCGCAGCCGGCATGCCGCCCGCAGCCCCATCACTCAGTGTCCTGCGTCTCAACGCGGCGCTGGCCGAACATCAGTCTAGAACCGACACATGATCAATCCGGAGAATTCATATGAACGCTGCCATCCGTCTCCCGGTCGAGCAGGCCTATGCCTCTGAATTGCAGGCGCTGGCGCGCGGTGACGACAGGCAAAAGCCTGCCGGCTGGAGCCTCTCGCCACAAGCTGTGCTGACTTATCTGCTGGGCGGGAAGGCCGGTGACGGCACGCCGGTAACGCCAAAATATGTCGGTCGCCGCCGACTGATGGAGACCGCGGTGGCAACGCTCGCCACCGACCGCGCACTGCTGCTGCTCGGCGTTCCCGGAACGGCCAAGTCCTGGGTGTCGGAACATCTGGCCGCCGCCATCATGGGCGACTCGACGCTGATCGTGCAGTGCACGGCCGGTACCGACGAGAACCAGATCCGCTATGGCTGGAACTATGCGCAACTTCTGGCAAAGGGCCCGAGCCAGGAAGCATTGGTGCCGACGCCGCTGTACCGCGCCATGCAGACCGGCAAGCTCTGCCGGCTCGAGGAACTGACGCGCATGGGCTCGGATGTGCAGGACACGCTGATCACCGTACTTTCCGAAAAGATGATGCCGATCCCGGAATTGAACACATCGATCTATGCCCAGCGCGGCTTCAACATCATTGCCACGGCAAACAATCGGGACAAGGGTGTGAATGAACTCTCCTCGGCACTCAAGCGTCGCTTCAATGTCGTGGTGCTGCCATTGCCGGAAGACATGGCTGAAGAGGTGGCGATCGTCTCCAAGCGGGTCGACGAGATGGCCGGCGGGCTCGACCTGCCGGTGCCGAAAAATGTCGGCGAGGAGATAGCCCGGGTATTGACCATCTTCCGTGAATTGCGGTCCGGTGCGACCGCCGACGGCAAGGTGACGCTGAAGACGCCCTCGGGCTCGCTGTCGACCGCCGAGGCGATCGCGACGATGGTTGGCGGTCTGAGCCAGGCGGCGTGGTTCGACAGCGGCAAGCTCGGCGCCGAAGGTCTCGCCGCCAGCCTTGTCGGGGCGATCGTGAAAGACCCGGTCCAGGACAAGGCAGTGCTGGAAGAATATCTGGAAACAGTGCTCAAGAAGCGGCCTGACTACGCCGGCTACTATGCGGCCTTGAACGCAGCGATCTGACGCGCCATGGGGCACAGCGACGTCGCCTATTTCGGCATACGCCATCACGGGCCGGGTTCCGCCGACAGCCTTGTGCAGGCATTGCAGGATTTGCAGCCGGTCGCCGTGCTGATCGAGGGGCCTATCGATGCCTCCGCGCTGCTGCCGTTGCTGGCCCGCCCGGAGATGCAGCCGCCGGTAGCACTGCTTTGCTATCCGGAGGAGGATCCGGCTTCGACAAGCTTCTGGCCATTCGCCGAGTTCTCGCCGGAATATCAGGCGGTCCTTTGGGCCGTGGACAACAAGGCGGCGTTGCGCTTCATCGACCTGCCGTCGTCGGCGCGCTTCTCGGAAGCGGCGGTCGACGGCGCGGAAAAAGTCGATGCTGACGATGCGAAGGAGTCAAGCAAGCGTGATGATGTGGCTCCGCATCGGCGTGATCCGATAGGCACGCTGGCCCGCGCCGCCGGCTATGAGGATGGCGAAAGCTGGTGGTCGGACATCATCGAGCAGAATCCGGAACCAGGCCCCATATTCGCCGCCATCTCCGACGCGATGATAACGCTGAGGGATGGTGAAGGCTCGATCGCGCAGTTCGAGGCCCAGCGCGAAGCGCATATGCGGCTCGAAATCGCTGCGGCGCGCAAGGAATTCGACGGACCTATCGCCGTCGTCTGCGGGGCGTGGCATGTGCCGGCACTGCAGGCGACACACATGCAGAAAAACGATCAAGCCCTGCTTAAGGGGATTGCAAGGCGCAAGAGCACGATGACATGGGCGCCGTGGACGGGACCGCGTCTGGCGCTGGGCTACGGCTATGGCGCGGGCGTCCTCGCACCCGGCTGGTGCAAGCATCTCTGGCGCACGCGCGGCCGGCGCGATGCAGCAACCTTGTGGCTTGCAATGATTGCAGCGGTGCTGCGGGTGAAGGGTCACCTGGTCTCGACTGCTTCGCTGATCGAAGCGGAGCGGCTCGCCCGCACGCTCGCCGCGATTCGCGAGCGGCCGAAACCCGGGTTTGAGGAATTGCGCGACGCCGCAATTGCGGCTCTGTTCAATGGCGAAACGTTGCTGTGGGCCGTGGTCGAGGCCGAGCTGCTTCTAGGTGCGGACGTCGGCGAAATTCCATCCGACACGCCGTTGGCGCCGTTGATCGAGGATCTGCAGCGCAACCAGAAGGCGGCGCGGCTGAAACCTGAAGCGCTGGAGCGGGAACTATCCGTCGACCTGCGAAGCGACAGCGGGCTGTTTCGTTCGACATTGCTGCATCGGCTGAACGTGCTTGGTGTGCATTGGGGCAGGTTGACGGACGCCGGTCGCAGCCGTGGCACGTTCCGCGAGCGGTGGACCCTGGCCTGGGAGCCGGAATATGCCGTTCGCCTGGTGGAGAACCTGATCTACGGGCCGACCATCGAAAAGGCTGCCAACGGCCGCCTGATACAGATGATCGAAGCCGCAGCAACCCTCGATACGCTTGCGGCACTGGTCCAGGGCGCCATCACGGCAGGCCTGTCGGAAGCATCGACCGCCGGTTTCACGGCCCTGGAGGCGCGCGCGGCGCGCAGCAGCGAATGCCTGGAGATTCTGGCCTCGGTGCCGCCGCTCGCCGACATCATCCGCTACGGCGAGGCGCGCAAAACCGAGACGAACCGGCTTTCCGGCCTCATGGAGCGGCTGATCGTCGAAGGTGCGATCGCGCTTCCCTATGCGGCACGCGACCTGGATGAGCAGGCCGCCGCGACGCTGGCTAGAGCGATGCGCAAGGCCGATGAGGCAATCAGGCTGGTCGAGCCCGGGGAAGACGTGCTGAACGGATGGCGCAACGGGCTGGCTGCCGTTCTCGAGGGGTCGCGGGCGACGGCGCTATTGGCCGGATGCGCCGCGCACCTGCTCTACGAGGCCGGCCGCCTGTCCGCCGAAGCCGCAGCCGAGCTGCTCGGGCGACGCCTGTCGCCGGGCACGCCAGTCGCCGAGGCGGCGAGGTTCTTCGAGGGCTTCTTCAGCACAGCGGGTCAACGGCTGATCTATGACGAAGGTCTCCGCAGCGCGGTCGATTCCTGGCTCAAATCTCTCGACGAAGATGCTTTCATCGCGCACCTGCCGTTGCTGCGCCGCGTCTTTTCCAATCTGGACAGCATGGAGCGCCGGCGACTGATCGAAGCGGTTCTCGGCCGTGCCGCGCGCTTGCCGGCTGGCCTGACGCCGACGCCGGATGGCGGCGAGGCATGGCGCCGACACCTGGAACGGCTTGGACCATTGCTGAGGGGAGGAAGCGGCAATGGATGACGAGGGCGAAATGAACGGGCCCGGCCGACTCACTGCAGATGCCGGAAGGGAGCGCCGCTGGCGCCTGGCGATCGGCGCCGATGACGAGGCGTCGGCGGCACTTTCCAGCGACGACAAACGACTTTCGGCGGCACTCGATGCTCTCTACGGCGATGGTGCCAGCGCGGCGGCCAGTGACCCGCGCAAGCGGCGTGGCGGGCTTGGCCGCTCGGCACCGCGCGTTGCGCAATGGATGGGGGACATTCGCTCCTTCTTTCCCGCGCAGGTCGTTCAGATCGTCCAGAAGGACGCTTTCGAACGGCTGGACCTGAAGCAGATGCTGATGGAGCCGGAGTTCCTCAAGGCGATCGAGGCGGACGTCAACCTGGTCGCCGACCTGATTTCGCTGCGTTCGGTCATGCCGGCCAAGACCAAGGACATCGCACGCACGATCATCGCCGACATCGTCGCCAAGCTGATGCAGAAGCTGGAGCAGAAAACCGCCGAGGCGATACGCGGCGCGCTCGACCGATCGAAGCGCACCAACCGTCCGCGTGCGCGCGAAATCGACTGGCAGCGCACCATCTCGGCGAACCTTCGCCACTACCAGCCCGAGCACAAAACTATCGTGCCGGAGAGGCTGGTTGGTTTCATGCGCAAGCAGCGTCGGCTAGTCGACCTTGACGAAGTCGTTCTCTGCGTCGACCAGTCCGGCTCGATGGCAAGCTCGGTCGTCTACGCCTCGATCTTCGCGGCAGTGATGGCCTCGCTGCCGGTCGTGCGCACCAAGCTCGTCTGTTTCGATACGGCCATCGTCGACCTTACCGAAGAACTCAGCGATCCCGTCGAAGTGCTGTTCGGCGTGCAGCTTGGCGGCGGCACCGATATCAACCAGGCCGTCGCCTATTGCGCCGACCGTATCGAGCGGCCAACCAAGTCGCATCTGGTGCTGGTCACCGACCTCTACGAGGGCGGCAATGGCCAGGAATTGCTGCGGCGGCTGGCGGCGCTGGTTCGATCCGGCGTCAATGTCGTCGTGCTTCTGGCACTGACCGACCAAGGCCGGCCCGGCTATGATCCGGCAATGGCAGGTTCGGTTGCCGCACTTGGCATTCCGGTCTTCGCCTGCACGCCGGATCTGTTTCCGGACATGATGGCGGCGGCATTGCGCCGCGAGGATATCGGCGCCTGGGCGGCGGGAGCCGACATCAAGCTGGTTCGCGCCGAGACCGAGGCGCCCAGGGTGCGGACGACTGAGCCCCATGTTCCAGAGGGTTGCCGAACTCCTGTCGCGGCTGGAAAGCGGCTGGACAGGTCAGCGATTGTGGCCGGCAGTTCCGCTATTTAATGTCCTTCAATCCCGCATGCGCCACGGCAATGCGGGCAGCGAGCGCCGCGTTGTTGCGGACCAGCGCGATGTTGGCCTTCAGGCTGCGGCCCTGCGAAAGCTCGTTGATGCGGGCGAGCAGGAACGGCGTCAGTTCCTTGCGACCGATGCCGCGTTTTTCGGCTTCCGCCACCGCCGCGGCGATCGTGCCATCGATGAAGGCTGGATCGAGCGCATCCAGTTGCGGAATTGGATTGGCGACGAGGATGCCTGTGCCCGAGCCGATCTGCTCGTGCAGCAGCATGGCCTGCGCAATGTCCTGCGGCGTATCGAGGCGGTGATCGGCTTTAAGTCCGCTGGAGCGCGTATAAAAAGCCGGAAAGTCGTCGCTCTGGTAGGCAATCACCGGCACGCGCTGGGTCTCCAGATATTCCAGCGTTTTTGCAATATCGAGGATCGATTTCACGCCGGCGCAGACGACGGTCGTGCCGGTCTGGCCGAGTTCGGTCAGGTCGGCCGAGATATCGAAACTGGCTTCGGCGCCGCGATGCACGCCGCCGACGCCGCCGGTCGCGAAAATACCGATGCCCGCCAATGCAGCGATCCGCATCGTCGCCGAAACCGTGGTTCCGGCCGAGCCGCCGCCCACAATAATGGCGGCGAGGTCGCGCCCGGACGCCTTGACCACGTCCTTTGCCGCTGCCAGCTGCTCCAGCTCGCGGTCGTCGAGCCCGACCTTGATCTTGCCGGCGACCACCGCGATGGTGGCGGGCACGGCGCCATTCTCGCGCACCACGGTCTCGACGCCGCGGGCAGTCTCCAGATTGGCTGGATAGGGCATGCCGTGGGTGATGATCGTCGATTCCAGCGCCACCACCGCGCGGCCTTCACGAAGTGCTGCCGCGACTTCGTCGTTCAGATGGAGAAGGGAAGGTTTCATCGTTATTTCGCTTTCAGGGTTCGGCTCGCGTTCAGGGTCGTCTGGCTTCAGGCGGGAATGCGGTACATGCCGGCGGTGAGGAAGCGCGGCGACAGGTCGGGATGGACGCTGGATTCGCTCTCGGTGGTCAGCGTGGCGAGCAGCGCGCCGGTGCGCACTGCATCGAGCACGGGATCGCCCGAAAGCACCTTGTACATGGTGCCGGCAATCATCGCGTCGCCGGCGCCGGTGATGTCGACGGCGCGGGCCGGGACGGAACGCATCGTTGCCACGCCGCCTTCGGTCGCGACCGCAAATCCATGCGCGCCCATGGTCACGATCACCTCGCTGGCGCCGGCCACGCGCAGCGCCGCCGCAGCCTCTTTCGGCCTTAGCCGCTTGTCGGCATCGGTGATGCCAAGCATCGTATTGGCCTCGTCATGGTTGGTGAACAAAAGGTCGATGCCGGTCAGGTCCTTCGGCAGGCGCGCCGATTTCGGCGACGACACCGTGTCGACGGCGAGCTTGAAGCGCGCGCCCTGCTTGCGTGACATCAGCGCCGCGATCGTCGCGGCCGGCAGGTTGCAGTCGATGAACACCCAATTCGCCGAAGCCAGATGCGGCCAGAAACGGTCGAGACAGGATGGCGAAAACAGATCGAAGATCTCCATGTCGGCGATGCCGAGCACGAGATCGTTGTTGAGATCGAGGATAGCCGCATATTCCGCCGTCGGCCGCTCCGTTGACGTGATGACCTGGCTGACGTCGGCGCCGAGGTCGCGCAGATGCCGCACCAGCGAGCGGCCGGTCTCGTCGTCGCCGACAATCGAAACGAAGCTTATGTCGACGCCGAGGCGGATAAGGTTCTCGGCGACGTTGCGGGCGACGCCGCCGAAGCTGCGGTAGCCGGCGACCGGGTTCGACGTCCCGAAGATCAGATCCTTCCTGGCGTGGTACTTGCGGTCGAGGACGGCGCCGCCGATGCAGATCATGCGCTTGGAGGCCGGCAAGACATAGCCGCGACCAAGAATGTAGCCCTTGTTGACGAGCTGCACGATGTGGGCCGCGACGGTCGAGCGGGCAATGCCGAGCGCGGTCGCTATATCCTGCTGGCCGGCGAACGGGTTCGCCGCAATGAGATCCAGCACTGCCTGTTCCTGTGCTCCAAGGTCGTCCATCGCCTCACCCCGGCCCGCCCAATTCATGTTGATCTTTGAACAACAACAGATGATGCTGTCAACGTTTGTTTGGCTGGCGAGCTTATCAATGCCAGTCGCTGGTACTGGTCAACGCCCGGCGCCGCATCACATTACTTGTTGCCGATGGCAAGAAGTTTGAAAGCAGGCGGATGAACGAACAGGAATTGATGGCGGACCTGGAGCGGCTGGTTTCCGAGGATCGGAGCCCGAGGACGATGGATATCGACCTGCTGCCGACCATCGAGATTCTGCGCCTGATCAATGACGAGGACAGCGGCGTTCCGGCCGCCGTCGAGAAGGTCATTCCGGAAATTGCTGCCGCGGTAGACCGGATCGTTGGTGCGTTTCAAAAAGGCGCGCGGCTTGTCTATATGGGCGCCGGCACGAGCGGCCGGCTGGGGGTTCTCGACGCCTCGGAGTGTCCGCCAACATTCGGCGTGCCCGAGGGCATGGTGCTCGGCCTGATCGCGGGCGGCCCGAATGCGCTGGTGCGGGCTGTGGAAGGCGCCGAGGATGATCCGCAACAAGGCATCAAGGCACTGCAGGACATCAAGTTGACCGTCGACGATGTGGTGGTCGGCATCGCGGTCAGCGGCCGCACACCCTACGTCATCGGCGGCTTGACCTATGCAAAGCAGGTGGGAGCAACGACGGTGGCGCTTTCCTGCAACCCCAGGTCAGTCATTGCCGGCATTGCCGATATCGCCATCTCTCCGCTTGTCGGCCCCGAGGTTCTCGCCGGCTCGACCCGGCTGAAGTCGGGAACCGCGCAAAAACTGGTTCTCAACATGCTGACGACAGCCAGCATGATCCGGATCGGCAAGAGCTATCAGAACCTGATGGTCGACCTCAATCCCAGCAACAAGAAGCTCGTCGCCAGGGCGGTCGGGATCGTGATGCAGACCACCGGCTGCACAGCGCAGCAGGCACGACGGGCGCTCGACCAGACCGGCAAAGACGTCAAGCTGGCGATACTGGTGACGATCACCGGGATGGGCATCGAAGAGGCGCGCAAGGCGCTCGACAATGCGGGCGGGTTTTTGCGAAAGGCGATCGGCAAAAAGACGGCGTGAGCTGTCTGGATACCGGTATACCAGTATACAGGATGGATCGACTTCGACAAAGGCAGGGGCATGGGAGACCTTGCTCCCCAAACGGATCCATCCGACATCATTTCGACAGCGGGATTATCGAGATTCGCCCATCGGTCGGCGATCTCGCCAACGGAGCCTAACAAATGATGATTGCGAGAAGTGGCGAACCAATCTGGGCCGTCGGCCTGATGACCGGCACCGTGCTGGACGGCAATATCGATATTGCGCTGATCAGGACCGACGGCGAGCGGATCGCGGATTTCGGCACCTACACGCTGGCGCCCTACCCCAGGTCGATCCGCAGCCTGCTGGAGGAGACGCTGCGCCAGGCCAGGGCGTGGAATTTTGTCGGGCCGGAGCCGGCGATCTTTCGCGAAGCCGAAGAAGCGCTGACGCGCGCCCAGTCGGCGGCCGTCAAGGACCTCGTCGAAGGCTACGGGCTGACGATGGCCGATATTGGCGTCGTCGGCTTCCATGGCCAGACCGTGCTGCATCGCGCCCCGCAAACCGGCCGGCTCGGCCAGACCCGCCAGCTCGGCGATGGGGCTTTGATGCATGCCATACTGGGGACCAAGGTCGCCTATGATTTCCGTTCGGCCGACATGCGCGCCGGCGGGCAAGGGGCGCCGCTGTCGGCGGCCTACCACGCCGCGCTGCTGCGCGATGCCGATATCAGCGGCGACACGGCGGTGCTCAATCTCGGCGGCGTCGCCAACATCACCTGGTGGGACGGCAAGGACAATGTCGTCGCTTTCGACACCGGACCGGCCAATGCGCCGCTGAACGATTTCATCAAGTCGAAGGGTTTGGGTGAGATGGACCGCGACGGCGCGATTGCCCGTTCCGGAACTGTGGACGAAGCCCGGCTGGCCAAGCTCCTGCAGCATCCCTATCTGGCCAAGCCCTATCCAAAATCGCTGGACCGGTTCGATTTTGGCGCGGCCATGGCGGATGGGATGAATGCTGAGGATGGTGCCGCACTGCTGACGGCCTTCACCACCGCGGCTGTCGGCAAGGCGCTCGACCTCCTGCCGCACCGGCCAAAGCGGCTGGTGGTCAGCGGCGGCGGCCGCCACAACCCGACGGTTATGGCCATGCTCGCCAGCCGCGCCGGCGTCGAAGCGGTGCCGGCGGAGGCGCTCGGCTGGAAGGGTGACGCGGTCGAGGCGGAGTGTTTTGCCTTCCTGGCGGTTCGCGTGCTCAGGGGCCTGCCGATCAGTTTTCCGACCACCACCGGTGTGCCGCAGCCTATGCGCGGCGGACGCCTTGCCGGCTGATCAAGCCAGCAGTTTCTTCTGCAGGAAGACCCGGCTGCGACCGGCGGGAAAATCGGGAAGCACGCCGAACGGCCGATATCCCTGACGCTCATAGGCCTTGGCCGCCTGGGGATTGAAGGTGTCGATCAAGGCGCCATGACAGCCGCGTGCGCCGGCCTCCTGTTCGGCTGCGTCCAGCATCCTGCCGGCCATGTGCTGGCCGCGCAGCCGCTCATCAACCCACAGCCACTGCACATAAAGCCAGCCCCAGGCGGTGTATCCCGAGATGCCGCCGACAACCGCACGGTGCTCGTCGCGCACGAACACGGCGAGCACCTTCCTGTTGGCCGGACCGACTTCGCTGTCGTTGAACGCGCTGAGCCGCTCCCCGAGAAAAGCGAGTTCTTTCGGCGATGGGTCGGCGGTGGTTTCAAGCGTCATGTTCATCGCTTGTCCAGACAGGCTCACAGCCGGATACCCGTATACAGCGCTTCCGGACGCGTGGCACTTTCATTTGCATTTATCGAAGGAAAGGACGGGAGCGCAAGCTCTGCCGCCGCGTGGCTCCGCGACTACACGGGCCGCGGCGAATGCCACGCCGCCGCCGCAGCGGCAACCAGCATGAGCAGCGCGGCGACCACTGCTGATGCCGCAAAACCAAAGCTGGAATAGAGCGGACCGAAGGCGGTGGTGCCGACAAACACCGCGAGATAGGTCACTGCGCTGTTCAGGCCCATGATCGTGCCGCGCCGTGCAGGATCGAGCGCAGAGAGGCGCATCACCAGGACGTTCAGCCCGAAATGATTGGCAAGGCCCCAGACCGCGACCATCGCGATGGTGAGATGGAAACTACTGCCTGCCGCGGCGAGCGCGACATAGACGGCCGCGACGAGGAGATAGGCGAACGGCATGACACGTCGCGCGCCAAGTCGATCGATCACGCCGTCCAGAAGTGCCGCCATGCCGAAGCCGGCGCCATAGGCGAGCGCCGCCAAGCCGTTGGCGCTGACCGGCCGTCCCAAGCCATTGTGAAGGTGATCGCCAAGATAACCATAGACGCCGTAGAAGGCGGTCATGAAGGCGCCGCAGGCGACCAGGAGCGGCACGATGCCGGGCACGGCCAAGGCGCCGAGCGGCGTCGGCGCCGGGCCGCTTTTCCTGACGTCGCTCAACGACGTCAGCGTAAGGCCGGTCAACGCGAGCGCCGCAAGCACCGCGACCGCCCCGAAAACGGCGCGCCAATGGACGAGGTCGGCAAGCACCGCCGACAATGAGACGCCGGCGACCATGCTCAGGGTCCAGCCGGTCAGCACGACGCCGATGGTTCCGCTTTCGCGGCCAGGCGGCGCGATCGCCGCGGCGCTGGCATAGATTGCCGGCATGGCGATACCGGCGGCGATGCCGGCGACAAGCTGGGCCGTAACCAGCATCGTTACCGTCGGCGCGGCGGCGCTGGCGAGAAGCGCGATCGCCAGCAGCAGCAACGCCCCCTGCAGCATGCGGCGGGCGCCAAACCGATCGATATAGCGGGCCAGGAACAGGGCGCTTGCCGACGTTCCAAGCCCGAACGCAGCGGACGCGATCATGACGGCCGGCACGCTCGTCGCAAACGACGCGGCCACCGCCGGCGCTATCGGACCGAGAACCAGCGAGTTCGAGCCGATCACCGCGATGCATCCGGTCAAGAGATAGGCGAGCGCCGGGATAGGCGGCCTTGCCGTAAATGTTGCGACTTGATCACTGTTCGACATATGCCGATAATCGCCGTATTAAATTCTGTATCAATAAGGAATTTCACCATGGATGAAGAAACAGATGGCATTCTGCAGAACAGGCCTGCTGCCCGCGATGTCGACGCGACCGACCGAAAGATATTAGGCGTTCTGGTCGACGACGCCACGGTCAGCTATGCCGAGCTCGGTGATCGCGTCGGCCTGTCGCCGCCGGCCGCGCATGAACGGGTGAAGCGGCTTCGGCGCAGCGGCGCCATCCGCAACACCGCGGCGATCATCGATCCCAAGGCGGTGCGCAAGCCGTTGCTTGCGTTCGTGCACATCGACACCAAGGGCTGGGGAAAGACCCCCGAACTGATGGCGATCTCCGAGCATCCCGAAGTCGAGGAGATCCATTCGGTGGCCGGCGACACATGCATGCTGATCAAGGTCCGCACCGAGGACACAAGGGCGCTCGAAGGCCTGCTGTCGCGGCTTTACGAAACGCCTGGCGTGACCTCGACGCGAAGCTATGTGGTTCTGTCGACCTATCTCGAGCGGCCGGTGCAGCCCGGGATCACGACGGAATGGCCGGCGCCCCGGCACATGGCCAAGCCGCTGTATTAGCGCCGTCCAGTCAACCAAGCTCCAGGGTGGTTATCGCAAAGACACCTGACTGCGTGAGCTGCGGCGCTTTGCCCCTGTACATTCGGGCCGTTTCGAAACCGGGTCGAAGATCGGCGGACGACAGCCGAGCTGCAAATTGTCCGCTGGTCTCGGGCACGTCGAGGTGGATATTTCCGGGTCCGGAGGCGTTGGCGAGTGCCGCGAAAAGGCGGCTTGCCGCGTCCAGGCTGTTGGCAAAGAGCGGACCGATCTTGCAGCCGTCCCGGCATCGGCGCGCGACGCCATACCCCTCGATGGCGCCATCCCTGACGATCGCAAGCGCGACGTGCGGCGGGCGCAGCCAGTGTTCCAGGAAGGATTGCCTCGGAGCGGGAAAGAACCGGCTGTCGTAGTCCAGGACATCGGCTTCCGGGCCCATGACGCGAATGTCGCTGTCGGCAGTTGCCGGACCGTTCGGCGATCCGACGAACCGGATCGTCCGGTAGACCGGCGCAAAACCCATGCTGCGGTAATTGGCCTGCTGTTCGACGACACCATCGAGGCCGACCGTACGGTCGCCGAGCCGCGCCATGCCGGCATCCCAGACCGCCTTGCCATGGCCCTCACCGCGCCTGTCCGGCCGACAGATGTAGAGACCGATGAAGCCGAAATCGTCGCCATAGGCGACGGCCGAAATACCGGCCACCATCTCGCCATCGACAAAGGCGCCGATGAAGCCCTCTGGATCCGCCGCATGGAACGCCACGGCATCGCCAACACCGGGATTCCAGCCCTCCGCTGCCGCCCAGTCGACAAGGATTTTTACGTCTTCAAGTGCGAGCGTTCTGATCGTTCGGCGCATTGCCTCACTCGGCGGCTACGGTACCGGGGGCGAAGGACTTCAATGCGCCAAGATAGGGCTTTGCCAGCGGGTTTGCATAGGCGCCACGCTTGGACGTCGACAGGCCAAGCGCGATCAGTGCCTCGGCCTGCTTGACCGCGGCGCCGACGCCGTCGACGACCGGAACGCCGAACTCCCGCCGCAGCGCGGCGGCGAGATCGGCCATGCCGGCACAGCCAAGCACGATGGCCTCGGCGCGATCCTCGTCGAGCGCGCGCGCGATCTCGCCGCGCAGCTTCAGGATCGCATCGGAGGTTGGGTCTTCGAGCGCAAGAACCGGAATGTCGGCAGCGCGCACGCGTGCCCGTCCTGCCATGCCATAGCGCTGCACCAGCGCTTCGACCGGCACGCGCGAGCGCTCGGTCGTGGTGACGACGGTGAAGCGCTGGGCGATGAACGAGGCCGCGCTGAGCGCTGCCTCGCAGATGCCGATGACCGGAATGTTGGCCATGGCGCGCGCCGCATCCAGCCCAGTGTCGTCGAAACAGGCGACGATCGCAGCCAGCGCGCCCGAGCGCTCGCCGGCGGCGATCTCGACCAGAAGGCCCGGCACGGCAAGCGCCTCGTCATAGTAGCCTTCGATCGAAACCGGACCCATCGTCGAGGTGACGGCGACGATGTCCGTACCGGCGCCGGCGACCAACCGCGCCGCCGCTGCAATGGTTTCGGTCATGCTGGCGGTGGTGTTCGGATTGACGACGAGGATCTGCACTGCGGTTCTCTCAAGCTCGCGGCCGACGGCCGCCGACATAGGCGATTGCGCCGAGCGTCGCCAAAATCACCACGAAGGAAAATACCGTGGTCACGGTGCCCAGCGCATAGAGCACTGGCGTCGTCACATTCGTCGTCATGCCGTAGATTTCGAGCGGCAGCGTGTTGAACGTGCCCGAGGTCATCAGGGTGCGGGCGAACTCGTCATAGGACAGGGTGAAACCGAACAGGCTGACACCGATCAGGCTGGGCGCGATCATCGGCAGCACGACATGCGCGAAGGTCTGCCAGGAGGTCGCACCCAAGTCCCGCGCGGCCTCCTCATAGGCCGGCGAGAACCGGTTGAAGACGGCGAACATGATCAGCACGCCGAAAGGCAAGGTCCAGGTCAGATGCGCCCCGAAGGCAGACGTGTACCAGGCGGGACGAAAGCCGATCTGCTGGAAGACGACGCCGATGCCGAGCGAGATGATGATCGACGGCACGACCAGGCTGGCGACTGCCAGATAGAACAGAGCGGTGGCGCCGCGAAATTTTTGCCGAAAGGCAAGACCGGCAAGCAGCGACACGCCGACGGTGACGATCATCACCATCAGGCCAAGGATGAAGGAGCGCTTGAAGCTGCCGCCGAAATCGCCGACCGCCTGGCGTTCGAACAGATTGGCGAACCAGTGCAGCGAAACGCCGTTCAGCGGAAAGGTCAGCCCGCCATTCTCGCCCTGGAAGGACAGGATCAGGATCGCCGAGAGCGGGCCGTAGAGAAACAGCACGAAAAGGGCGAAGAAGGCCGCCAGCACGTAGAATTCAAGGGTGCGCTTGTCCCGGCTCATCGGCTCACAGCTCCTTGCGGATGTCGACGATGCGCAGGATGCCGGCGACCATCAGCAGCACCAGCACCAGCAGCACGACCGCGTTGGCGGCCGCTGCCGGATATTGCAGCAACGACATCTGGTTCTTCATCATCAGCGCGACGGATGCGCTTTGTCCGCCGGACATCACCTGCACCGTCGAAAAATCGGCCATCACCAGCGTGACGACGAAGATGGTGCCGATCGCCATGCCGGGCTTGGCAAGCGGAATGACGACGTTCCACAACACCTGCCAGCCGGACGCGCCGGCATCGCGCGCAGCCTCGATCAGCGACTTGTCGATGCGCATCAGCGTGTTGAAGATCGGCGTCACCATGAACAGCGTGTAGAGATGCACCATGGCCAGCACCACGGCGAATTCGGAGTAGAGCAGCCATTCGATCGGCTTCGGGATCAGCCCGATCTCAACCAGCGTCGAGTTGACCAGCCCGTTGCGGCCAAGCACCGGAATCCACGAGATCATGCGGATGATGTTGGAGGTCAGGAACGGCACCGTGCAGACCAGGAACAGCACCATCTGCATGGCGGTGGTCCTGACATGGAAGGCTAGGAAATAGGCGACCCAGAAGCCGACGAACAGCGTCAGTGCCCAGACGATACCAGCGTATTTCAGCGTGTTCAGATAGGTTTTCCAGGTCACCCAGGAGCCGAGCGTGTCGGCGTAGTTGATGGTCAGGAAATCCGGATACATCGCAGCGAAATCGTAATCCCAGAAGGAGACCACGGCGATCATCAGGATCGGCAGCAAAAGGAATGCGCCAAGGATCAGCGCCAGCGGCGCCGCCTGGAGGTAGGGGACGAAGCGGGCGACCGAGACGCGGCGGCGTTTGGCCGGTTTGGCCTTGATCATTCCAGGACGTTCGAGCACTGCTGTCATCAATATCTCGGTAGGCTGCGAGGCGGCCGGAGCTGCGTCCCTTCTCCCCTTGTGGGAGAAGGTGGATTGGCGCGCAGCGGCAAGACGGATGAGGGGTGTTGGAAGAAACTCAGCGTTGGCGATCCGTCCAACACCCCTCATCCGACCGAGCTTCGCTCGGCCACCTTCTCCCACAAGGGGAGAAGGCAAGAAGGCACTACGCCGCGATGAATTCGTTCCAGCGCCTCACCATGTAGCGGTCCTCGTCCATGACCGAGTTCCAGCAGGCGACCTTGCCCATGCGCTCGACGAAGGAGCCGCCGTCACGCACCGCGCCTGCCTTCTCCATGATCTTGCCGTCCGGCGCCATGATATCGCCCTTGGCCGGCTTGCCGTCGACCCAGTAGCCCCATTCGTCCTCGGACATGAACTGCTTGGCCGTGTCCATGGCGGCCGAGTAATAGCCCTGGCGGTTGAGGTAGGCGCCGACCCAGCCGGACAGGTACCAGTTGATGTATTCGTAGGCGGCGTCGAGCTCGGCGCCCTTGAGGTGCGCCGCCAGGCCAAGGCCGCCGCCCCACGAGCGATAGCCTTCCTTGAGCGGCTGGTACTTGCAGGCGATGCCCTTGGAGCGCACCGCAGCGACGGCCGGAGACCACATCGACTGGATGACCACTTCGCCCGATGCCATCAAATTGACGCTCTCGTCGAACGATTTCCAGAAGGCACGGAACTGGCCGTCCTGCTTGGCCTTGATCAGGAAGTCGATCGTCTTGTCGATCTCCTCCTTGGTCATGTTGCCCTTGTCGGCGTATTTGACGTTGCCCATGGCTTCCATGATCATCGCCGCATCCATGATGCCGATCGACGGGATATTGAGGATGGCGGCCTTGCCCTTGAAGGCCGGATCCATGATGTCGGCCCAGGTGGTGATCTCGCGGCCGACGAGGTCGGGGCGGATGCCGAGCGTATCGGCATTGTAGATGGTCGGAACCATCGTCATCCACTGCGTCGGCTGCTTGGCGAAGGTCTTGGCGTCCTGCGCCTCGACGAAGCCGACGGTATGCGGCGCGGTGCCCTGGGCGATGACGCTGTCGGGCGTCAGCTTGCCGGTGATGAACAGCGGTACGATCTTGTCATAATATTTCAGCTTCTTGACATCCATCGGCTGCATCACGCCGGACGGATAGACCTTCTTGGCGATCCAGTATTCGATGTCGGCGATGTCGTAGCTGTCCGGCTGGGTCACCGCGCGCTGGGCGGCGGCGTCGGAATCGGTCGCAGTCATTTTCAGCGTGATGCCGAGGTCGGCCTTGCACTTGTCGGCAATGGCGTTGAGATTCGACACGCCGGTGCCGAACTGGCGCAGCGTGATCGGGTTCTGCGCCCAGATCGTCGGGAACCCTGATATGGCACCCGAACCGGCGGCAAGACCGACGGCGGCAGCACCGGTCTTGAGCAGCGAGCGGCGGGAAATTCCTGTCTTGTTGTCGGTGGCGTTGGTCATGTCAGTTCCCCTGTTTTGATTGATGGTTCTGGTTCAGGAATCGAGACGGCCAAGGACGATCGCGTCCTCGGCGTCCCAGGCGATCGGCACCGCGTCGCCGACGGCGACCGGCTTGGCGAAGAAGCTGGTGTCGTCGACGATGACGGTAAAATCCTCTATGCCGGCGCCATTGACCGAGAGTTTTACGGTCGAGCCGCGGTATTCGACGTTGGAAGCGATGCCGGTAAAGCCGAGCCCGGTGGCCAGTGGGTCGCCGATCCGCACATGGTCGGTGCGAATGGCGATATCGATCGGCTCGCCGATCGCCCTGCCCTGCCCGCTGGCCGCAAGCGATGCGCCACCCGGCACATCGAAGACAACCATGCCGTCGCGGCTGCCGCTGACGCGGCCGGAGACGACGTTGTGATCGCCCATGAAGCGGGCGACGAACGCGGTGGCCGGCCGCTCGAAGACGATGCGCGGATGCGCCGCCTGCTCGATACGGCCGTCATTCATGACCACGATCAGGTCGGCGAGCGCCATCGCCTCCTCCTGGCTGTGGGTGACGTGGACGAAAGTGATGCCGAGCGAGGTCTGCAGCTTCTTCAGTTCCGCCCGCATGCGGATCTTCAGGAATGGATCGAGTGCCGATAGCGGCTCGTCGAGCAGCAGCGCTTCGGGGTCGGTGATCAGCGCGCGGGCCAGAGCGACGCGTTGCTGCTGTCCGCCCGAAAGCTGCGTCGGGCGGCGGCTGGCGTAGCCCTCCATCTGCATCAGCTTCAGCATATCGAGCGCCCTGGCGCGGCGCTCTTCCTTGCCGACGCCCTTCATCTTGAGGCTGAACGCAACATTGTCGACCAGGTCGAGATGCGGAAACAGCGCGTAGGACTGGAACATCATGGCGGTGCCGCGCCTGGCCGGCGGCAGGTCGGTGACCACCGTGTTGCCGAGACGCACGTCGCCGCTCGATATGCTCTCATGCCCGGCAATCATGCGCAGCGTTGAGGTCTTGCCGCAGCCGGACGGCCCGAGCAGGCAGCAATAGGTTCCCGCGGGGATTTTCAAGCTGATGTCTTCGACGGCAGTCGTTGCGCCATAGATCTTCGAAACGGACACGATGTCGATTTCGGCGGCTTTGGACATCCGGCTTCCTCTCTAAATCAACTTAAGCAAAGCATCATGCATGCCAGTTGCCCTAGATCGGCCTCAAACGATTGATTCCTTGGGAAAATCAGAATTGCCTCCGGCTGCCCTTCGAAACGGCATGCCTGAGAATGCACAAATTATAGGCGATCGCAGGCGATTCTCGCAAAAATCGTATGCAATCTTTTTCGGCATCGTATTCACTTTGTCCCTCGTGCAAGCGACCCGATTCAGGGTAGAAAGGTGCAGGGACGACCATCATGAATATAGCCGACCAGACTTTCCCTGCTGTCGACAGTGCCAACGAGGATCGCGCCCAGGCGATCCGCGACCAGTTGCGCGACGCGATCGTCGACCGCCGGCTGGCGCCCGGAACCAAGCTGTCGGAAGGCGAGGTCGGCACTTTATTCGATGTCAGCCGCACCGTGGCGCGCGCGGCGCTGCAGATGCTCTCCTTCGAAGGCCTGGTGCGGACCGAGCGCAATCGTGGCGCCTTCGTCGCCAACCCGTCGCCGGAGGAAGCGCGTCAGGTCTTTGCTTCGCGCCGGCTGATCGAGCCCGGCATAGCGATTGCCGCAGCCGGGCGGATGACGCCGGACCATGTCGCTGCCTTCAAGGCGCAGCTCGATGAAGAGGGCCGCTTCATTGCCGAACGCGGACCAAATGCAAGACGCTCGGAAATCAAGGCTTCGGGCGATTTTCACCTGCTGCTGGCTTCGGTTGCCGGAAACGCCATCCTCCAGCGCTTCATGGAAGAACTGGTGGCGCGGTCATCGCTGGTGATTGCGCTCTACGGCCGCTCGGGCGTCTCGAGCTGCGGCCATAGCGAACACATGAATATCCTGGAGGCGCTGGAAAATGGCAATTCCGAACGCGCCAGCGCCCTGATGCTGCACCACATCGACCATATCGAGGCCGACCTCGATCTGCGTGTCAGGAGCGGTCCGGCGCTCAGGCAGGCGCTCGAGTTCTGACGCTCAAGCAGATCGGAGGGACGCGATAACCGCGCCCTCAAAGCCGTTGGGCTCGGACCTTCAGGATCTGGTACAGCAAATCGCGGACGCGCCGCAGCCTCATCGACCATTTCTGGCTCATCTGCATTCCAGTTCTGTTTGCCGACCGCTACGTCTCAAAAAGCTTGGGCCGCCATGGCCATTCCAACCAGCGAGGTGGCGAACCCCGCAGTGCGGACCGTCGTCGGCCAACGAGCCAGCTTGACAGCGGACAGAATGCCGATCGCATGCAGCATCGACGTGGCGAGC
Source organism: Mesorhizobium sp. WSM4847 (assembly GCF_055811335.1). Classification (NCBI taxonomy): domain Bacteria; kingdom Pseudomonadati; phylum Pseudomonadota; class Alphaproteobacteria; order Hyphomicrobiales; family Phyllobacteriaceae; genus Mesorhizobium; species Mesorhizobium sp. WSM4847. The sequence continues at coordinate 82,025 of NZ_JBVVPY010000010.1, forward strand.
ACGAAGCCAGCGGCGTAGGCGATGCCGCCGGCGCTCTCGGGACTCTCAAGGCCGTGGGCGTTGCCGTGGAAGAGGCCGGACAGGGCCGTCAGTGCCGCCGCGGCGGCCAGCGGCAGCGGCTTGGCGAGGCCGACCATCGCGCCGAAGACCACAAGCGACAGCGCGATGCCGGTTTCAAGCGACGGCAGGCCGATGCCGGCCATGCCGAGCAAGGCCCCTGCGACCATGGCCGAGACAAAGAACAGCGGCACAAGGACAATGCTGCGCCCGCCGGCACGGGCGCCGATCATGCCGACTGCAACCATTGCGAGCAGATGATCCATGCCGAACAGCGGATGTTCGAGGCCGGCGAAAAAGCCGTGGACGTGAGCGCCGCCGCTATGGGCAAACGCCAGCGACGGTGTGACGGCGGCGAGAGCTGAAACGATGCCAAGTCTTGCCAATGTTTTCATGCTTGCCAATGTTTTCATGGTTGTACCTGCTCGATGAGAGTGACGGGTTTGGTTTCAATGCCCGGGAACGGTGAATTGCGAAGCGGCGGAACGGTCCGCTAGGGCGCGCGCCGCGGCGAAGCCGAGCGGCATTTGCTCAGCGCCGTCGTGATAGATGAAAGCGAGGCGGCGGCGGTGCGATGTCAGGCGCGCCGGCAGCGGGTGATAGGCGACGCCGGTGCCGCCGACGAGCGGCATGACCGCGCCGACGTCGACCAGATCCTCAGTCTCGACGCGCAAGAGATGAAGCCGCACGCCGTCGGCCCTCTCGCCGACAAAGGGTATGCCGGCCAGACGCAGAAAGCTGGATGGGTCCGGCGCCCGCGCAAAGCCTTCGAGGAAGGCGGTTTCGACCAGGTCGAGATCGACCGATGCGGGATCAACCGGCAGCTCATGAGCCTGCTCCGGCAGATGCGGCGTCTGCCATTGCAGCGGCTTGCCAGCGGGCCCATTGTGGCCGGGGGCGTGCGGATGGTCATGATGACCGTTCGGCCCGTGATGATTGTGGCCGCCGTCGTGGCCATGACTGTGGTGATGATCGTCGTGCATGGTCAAAAACTCACCGGTTTGTCGATGATCGATTTGTGCTTGCCGAGATTGCCGTGCGCGACCATCGAGCCAAGCGCCTCGACGACGACGCGCACGCCGAACAGCGCGGTGATGTCCGACGTGTCGTAGGGCGGCGAGACCTCGACCACTTCCAGGCCGCAAATGCCGGGAGCCGTCACCAGCCCAAGCAGCTTCAGCGCCTCGCGCGGCAGGAAGCCGCCCGGCTCAGGCCAGCCCGTGCCGGGCACGAAACCGCAATCGAGGCTGTCGACGTCGAAAGAGATGTAGACGGCGTCGGTGTCCTTCCATGCGAGCTCGAGCGCGATTTCCGCCGCCTTCTCAAGCCCCATCTGCTCGATGTCGGCAATGGTCAGCACGTTGGTGCCGCGTTTTCTCGCCTCGGCGACGCCGTAGCGCGGGACCTGCCAGCCGCCGATGCCGAGCTGCACGAGATTGGTCGCCGAGACGTTCGGCAGGTTGGTCGCCCAGTACCAGGGCGTGGTGTGCATGCGCTCGTCGAGATCCTTTTCCTGGATGTCGATATGGCGGTCGAAATGGATGATGCCGATGCGCTTCGAGGTCACATCGGCGATGCCGCGCACGCAAGGGAAACCGATCGAGTGGTCGCCGCCCAGCATGATCGGAAGCGCGCCGGACGAAGCGACATGGCTGACGCCCTTGGTGATCTGGTCGAAGCTCTTTTCCAGGTTGGCGGGAATGGTGAAGACGTCGCCGGCGTCGCACAGCGTCATCTGCTCGCGCAAATCGACGCCGAGCTCGTAATTGTACGGCGTATAGAGCGCCGAGATGCGGCGAATGCCTTGCGGCCCGAAGCGGGTTCCCGGCCGGTAAGTGGTGCCGCTGTCGAAAGGAATGCCGATGACGGCAGCATCATATTTGCCGACGTCGCGGACGTTCTCGACATAGGGCGCCTTGAGAAAGGTGTTGATGCCGGCGAAATGCGGCAGCTCGCCGCGCGCGAATGTCGGGATCGACTTGTCGACGATCGACTCCGACCCTGGCAGGCCCATGTCGAGCGCCCATTGCTGCTCCTTGCGCCAGCCGCTTTCCGGCAGCTTGCCCTCGGCCTCGATAGATTTCCAGCCCTGCGTGCCGCGGGCGTCAAAATCGGGGTGGTGAAAACGCTCCCTGGCCGCCCGGGCGACGAGCCCTGCACGGCGGTGGCTGCGTTCGGGGATATCTCTGGACATTCAAACTCTCCGTTACGACGCCGTCGTCGCCGTTGCTGTATCCGGCCGGGTCGTCCCGACCATCGCGGCCACCTTGGCCAAGTGATGAGAGGAAGCCCGGGTCTTGCGATCGAGCTTCAAATCGTAGGTGATCGTCGCGCCGTAAGCCGACGGGAACTGCGGATCGTGGCGCACCTTGTCGAAGACCAGCACACGGGTGCCGAGCTTGAAGGCCTCGCCGATATCGTGGGTGACCATCACCACCGTCATGCCATGCTCGGTCCAGAGCTCGGTCAGCAGGTCGTGCATCTCGACGCGGATGCCCGGATCGAGCGCCCCGAACGGCTCGTCGAGAAGCAGGATCTGCGGCCGGCCGAGCAAGGTCTGCGCAATCGCCAGCCGCTGCTGCATGCCGCCGGAGAGCGATGCCGGATAGAGGTCGCGCGCATGGGCGAGGCCAACCCGCGCCAGCATGGCCTCGGCCTGTTGCCTGGCGTTTCTGCGCCTGGCGCCGAAGACGCGGCCAAACGGCCCGCCCGAGCGAAAGTCTTCGACCAGCAGCAGGTTCTGGATGGCGGTCAGATGCGGAAACACCGAATAGCGCTGAAAGACGATGCCGCGCTGCGGCGTCGGCTCGGGCACGATCGGACCATCGCCGACGATGACGACGCCGCTGCTCTGCTGTTCCTGGCCGAGCAGAATGCGCAGGAACGTCGATTTTCCGCAGCCGCTGGCGCCGACCAGCGACAGGAATTCGCCGGCTTCGGCGGTGACGTTGACCCGCTCGAGCACGCGGGCATCGCCATAACTCTTTTCCAGCCCGTGAACGACGATGCGGATCATCTGGCCTCCACCGGATGCGCCCAAGGGGAGATTGCCCGCGACAGCCGCACCAGCAGCCAGTCGGTGATCACGGCAAGCAGCGTGATCCAGGCGACATAGGGCAGGATGACGTCCATCGAGAGATAGCGGCGGACGAGGAAGATGCGGTAACCCAGCCCTTCGGTCGAGGCGATGGCTTCGGCGGCGATCAGGAACAGCCAGGCCGGCCCGAGTGCCAGCCGCACGCAAGTGATGAGGCGCGGCATGATCTGCGGCAGCACCAGCCGCAAGACCGTGGTCCAGCTGTTGCCGCCAAGCGTTTGCGCCTTGGCCACCAGTTCTGGTGGCAACTCCATCACCCGGTTGGCGATGTCGCGCACCATCACCGGCGCGACGCCGACGGCGATCAGCGTGATCTTGGCCGTTTCGCCGAGGCCGAGCGCGATGAACAGGATCGGCAGCAGTGCCAGCGGAGGGATGACGCAAACGACGGTGACGAAGGGCAGCAGGAACGCCCGCACCCGCGGGATGAAGCCGATGGCAATGCCGAGCGAAAGCGCGGCGACCGTGGCAACGCCCACGCCCGCGAACAGCCTGAGGAGACTGGCATAGGTGTCGACCCACAGGATGAGGTCGCCCGAGCGCTTGTCCGGCACCGTGGCAAGGTCAAGAAAGGCCGACCACATCTGTACCGGCGAAGGCAGCAGCTTGTCGCTGGGATTGACCGCCAGTCGTTGCGCCGAAGCGATCAGATAGGCGATCGCCACGAACAGGAACGGCAAGCCGCCGAGGAACAAGGCGCCGCCGCGCGAAACCTTCGCATTGATCATGCGAAGGCGCACCCTCGGCTTTGGCCGGGAAGGGCGCGTGGTGCCCTCACCGCCCGTCGCGGAGGCTTCATCCCTGGCACTCATTCCCTTGGCCAGCATGTCGGGTCAGGGCGTTGCGGTTGCCGCCTCGGCCATGAACGCTGGATCGAAACGCAGCTTGACGTTCTTGGCGTCGCCCAGCGTCGATCCGTCGGCAAAGCTCATGCCGACGACGTCTACGTTCGTCGCATTGGTGCCGAGAATGCCGTGGCTGAACAGGAAGTTGCGGACCAGATCCATCGTCTTCGGCAATTCGCTGCCTTCGGTAAACTCGACCGCCTTGGCGGGGTCGTAGAACATTGCCGTCGAGGCAAGCTGCGCGTCGAAGCCGGCGAGGTCGGTGCCGGACGCCTTGGCCATCTCCTCCTTGGCTGCCTTTCCTTCCGGCGTGTCGGAGATCATCAGGTCCATCACCTCGTACCACGCACCGACAAGCGCCTTGCCCAATGCCGGATTGTCCTTCAGCGTCTCGGTGTTGACAACCATCATGTCGATGATCTCACCGGGAACCTGCGCGGAATCGAAAACCTTGTGCGCACCCGGCATGGCGACGATCTCGGAAACCAGCGGGTTCCAGGTAACGACCGAGGTGACGTCGCTGGTGCCGTAGGCGGCGACCATGTCGGCGTCGGACGTGTTGACGACGGTGATGTCCTTCTCGGCGAGCTTGACCGTGTCCAGTGCCCGCGCCAGCAGGTAATGCGAGACGGAGAGTTCGACGAGATTGACCTTCTGGCCGGCAATGTCGGCGAGCGCGGCCTTGTCCTTGAGGATCACCGCATCGTTGCCGTTGGAGAAGTCGCCGATGATCAAGGCGGTGGTGTCAACGCCGCCGCCTGCGGGGATCGACAGCGCGTCCATGTTGGTCATCGAACAGCCGTCGAAACCGCCGGCGGTGTACTGGTTGATGCTTTCGACATAGTCGTTGATGCGGGTGATCTCGACATTGATGCCGTTTTTGTCGGCCCATTTCTTCATGATGCCGCTGTCGGAGAGATAGCCCCACGGCATCCAGCCGACATAGATCGACCAGCATATCTTGAAGTCTTTCTTGGGCGCCGCGTCGGCGGCGGAAGCGATGGGAAGGCCGAGTGATGCGGCTAGGATGATTGCGGCCAGCTTGCGAAGCATTGCGTACCCCTGTTCGCGATCCGGATTGCGACCGGATTTAATGTTGGGGTTTGCGAGCGCGCATCCGGGAGAGGTTCGCGCCAGCAAACCCGTGCAGGGTTCTCCCGGGATTTTGGCCCGCCGTGTTCCGCCGGATGCCTCAGTGCATCCCTGGCGGTCGCATCTCTTGGACCAGCACCGCTGTGTTGCGGCCGGAACCCTAGACGCTCTGCACATCACCAACGAAGCAAGGAGCATGCCAATGCCGAACAGGCCAAAAGGCCGGCATTTGTGGAGCTGTGAGGCATCGAGCATTCGCGCGAGTGACGCGAAAATCATCGCATCGCCGACGGATTGGGCAGTTTGCCTGATTGCTGCTAGTGGTCACCTCACGTCATTCCCCCAAAACACACGGCCCCGAGATTTGCTTGGTTTTCTCGTCCAGTTTGTGCGGGACTGGACTTGATGCCATTAGCAACTCCCCGTCCCTGCCCCCTACACCCGGGTCCTCTCTGGGAGGCATACGGGCGCCGGATCCACCCGTGAGCGGACAGCCCGCTCCTACATGCTCTTTTGCTCGATGCAATACGCCTTGTTCTGCTCGAACAATCGTTGGTCCGGATACCGCGCGAGGCCCTTGTCGTAGATCGCAATCGCCCCATCCCAGTCCTTCTTGTCTATGAACCTCCTCGCCCACCGGTCATACGCGAACACTGCGAGTCTCTCCACGTCCGCCTCCCCTTCCGCCAGGTCCTTCAGCCTCTCGATCACAGCGAGCGCCTCCTCGTGTTTGTTGTCCCGCACGAGAGCGTTCACATTGTTGTTCAGGTAGTTCTTCGACGATCGCGCCACGTCCTGCAGGCCCGGGAACCTCTGCTTCAACGCTCGCAGAACCTCCACGGCCTTGTCCGACCCCTGCCCAGCGGCCACTTCCTTCGCCCATTCTTGCGCGAACCACCCGATGTTCCCCTGAAGCTTTTCCATCGCGGGGAACCGCCCGAGACCCGCCTCGTAGACGTCTGCCGCCTTCTCCCACTGGCCGTCCTGCATGTAACGCTTGGCCCAGCCGTCGTACGCCGCGAAGTAGAGCTCCTGCGCCTCGTTTCCCGGCAGGAACTCCTTCCCTTGGTCCACGGCCGCGAGCGCGGCCTCGAACTTCCCGTTTCCAATCGAGTCATGGACTACACGGGCCACCCCTTGGCCGCCGGACTTCCCGATGGACTCGACTCCAGGGAACTTCGCCGCGAGGGCCTTCGCGACCGCGGCGGCCGCCGGGGCTCCGCCCTTCGTGTAGGCGGCTTTCGTCCACTCCTGGCCCAGGTACGCGACGTTCTGCTTGAGCATGCCCGCCTCTGGATATCGCGCGAGCGCCTTCAGGTACACGTCCGCGGCCTCCTCCCACGCGCCGGCCTCCATGCGGTTCCTCGCCCAGAAGTCGTACACGTACAGGTACGTCTGCTCCGCGTCGCTATCCTCCAGCAGCTGCCGCCCCTTCTCCAAGGCCGCGAGCGCCTCCTCGTACTTCCCCTCCTCGACGCGCGCGTTTACGGCCCGTTGCAGTTCATTCCCGCCACTCTTCGACAGGCCCGTCAGCCCCGGAAACCGCTCCGCCATCGACTTCATCACCTCGGCCGCCGCGTTCGCGCCGCCCTTCGCGTAGGCGGCTTTCGTCCACTCCTGCGCAAGATACGCCACGTTGCCCTTGAACAGCCCCTCGCCCGGGTACGCCGCCAACCCCTTCACGTACACATCCGCCGCCATTTCCCACCGACCGTCCTTCATGTGGCGTTTCGCCCAGTCGTCGTAGACGTAAAGCGACGCCTCGCGGACGCCCGCTGTGTCTTTCATCAAATCCTTGGCCCCCTGGATCGCCGCGAGCGCCTCCTCGAACTTCCCCGCGTCGGCCAACCCGAACGCCATCCGGCGTACGTGGCTGTCCGCCGCCGAAGTCACGTGCTCGTTGCCGGGGAAGCGCGCCACGAAACCGCGCAGTGCCCCAAGGGCCCTCGCCTCACCCTCCTTCTTGGCCAGCGCGGCGGACCACTCCTGCCCGAAGTAGCCGAGCCACTTCTCGAGCTCCTTGCGCGGCTCGCCCGCGAGCGCCTCGAAGCCCGGCACGGCCGCCGCGAGCGCGTCCTCCCACCGGCCCTCCCGCATCCGTATGTCCGCCGGCCGGATGTACACGAGCGATTGCATCCCCTCGAACCCCCCGCTGGGCACCGCGGCGGCCGCTCGCTCGAGGATGGCGAGCGCCTCGGACGGCTTGCCGGCGTCCACCGCGCTGAGCGCCCACTGGCTCCAAACAGCCGAGTGGTTATTGACGAGCGCCGCGTCCTTCGGGGCCAGCGCGAGGCCGGTCGTCACGACTTCCAGGGCCTCCTGGAACTTGCCGTCGCGCGAAAGCTCCGCTCCCCAGTTCGCGAGCACGGCCAGCGCGTTCTTCACCGCCGAGCCGAACTCGGGGTCGAGGCTCATCGCCCGGAAATTCGCCACGAGCGCCTCGTGGTAGCGCTTCGCCTCCGAGAGCAACACGCCCTGGTTGTAGTAGATGATCGCCGCCAGCCCCGCCTCCTGGACCTCTCGGCGCTGGTCGCGGTGCGCGTCGGGGATGTAGCGGAAGCCCGTCATCTGCTCGAACTTGGCGATGGCGGCCTTGTCCCTAGCGGGGTTGAACCCCTTGGCGTTCGTTGTCTCCACGTCCATGTGCCGCGTGCCGTCGTAGAGGATCGAGAACGCGTGGTCGGGCACCTCGATCGCGCGCACGTCCAGCCCGAGCCGCAGCGCGAGCACGTTGTAGAGCACGGCGGACGACACGCAATTGAACGTACCCGTGTCGAAGATCACCGCGAGGCCGGTCTGGCGCGCCACGTAGCCCTTCGAAATCGGGCCCTTGTGGAGCCACTCGAGGAGCGCCTCGCCCTTGGCCGCGGGAGTGCGCGTGTTCGCCACCGCCGCGCGGGCCTGCTGCTCCAACGCGTCCAGGCGCTTCAGGTACTCCTTCCTTTTCCCCGCGTCGACCACGCCCGACGCCAGCAGCGCGGCCTCGGCGAACTCCACGGGCGTCAAGCGCCCCGCCTTCGCCTTCGCGAACATCGCCTTCTCGTCGTCAGAGACCGCCAACTTGAGCGATGTCGTCTTCTCGAGGCGCGTGAGCACGTCCAAGGCCTTCGCCGGAGACTCGGCGAACGCGTAGTGGCTCTTCGGCTCACCCTCCCGACCGATGACCTCCACTTCCGCCGCCGCTACCTTGCGCGCCCCGGGCTGCGGCGCGAGCCGCACGATGATCCAGCGCGCCGCGGTGGTGGGGAACTCGAACGTCTGCGGCTTGCCCTCCGCCGCAAGCGGGTCAGTGCGAAGGGACCGGAACCCGGCGTGCGCCGACGCCGTCGAGACGAGGATCTCCACGCGAGCTGCCGCGCTGCCCGAGCCCTCCGGCAGCGTGACCCTGATCCCCTCCGGCGCCACAACGCCTCCACCGAACGTGAACGTGACGTCCAGCGGTGTGGCTTCCGTCGCGTTGATCTCCGCGACCGTCTTCGCGTCGCCGTCTGTCAACCGCGCGATCGCAGTCACGTCGGCGGGAGAAGTGGTCGATTCGACCTTCGCCGACGTGAGCCGCAGCAGGTTCAACGGTTCTTCGTCGAGGGCGAACCCAGCCCGCGCCTCCAGGAGAATCGCGGCCACGGTGAGGCCGGCGAGCGCGGTTGATCGAAGCGACTTCCACTTCATGGCCTATCCTCCACATGGCTCACACCCTCCGGGATTCCTTGCGGGATTGTCCCCATCGTCAGAAGCGCAAGCCGACATTGGCCGGAACCAGTACTTGTGACAGTCGTCGGACCTTCCCGAGCTCATCTTATGCCGGATATCGGACTTTCGGGTGAGCCAGCCGTGCTGACCCTACTAAAAAGTCGGTCGTGAACAATAAGCGGGTTTCACCCGCACGATTCAGCCTGCAGATTCGACGCTCTCCATGGCTTGCTCGGCGTGACCGTTGTCATCACCCGATGAGAGATTACTGACCGCGGCTCATGGCATCACACGGTCCAATTCCGTCCCGTCGGCGAGCCAGGTGAGCCGGCCGCCGCGCATTCCGTGCTCCACCCGTATTTCCAGCATCACCTGCTCCTCGGGCGGCCGAACCCAGGTATTCCCGCGCGAAAACGTCAACCTGGATATGTAGCCATCGGGCAGGCTCATAGTCTCGAACGTGCGCGAGACGAGGTCGAAAATCACTTCCGTGCTGTAGCCATCGAGCGCATCTAGCGTGAACCATGTCCCGTCCACCCCGTCATGGCGTCCACCTCCAATGGACGACACGGAGATTTCGTGCGCGTTGATGCTGAATTCCCGCCACAGCGTCGGGTCGCCCCCGTCGACGGCATGAGCCCTGCCGCCTTGGGGATCGAGCACGATCTCGCGGAAGGGATGGCTGACCGGAAAGGTGGAAACGAGCCGGTCGATCACGTCGCGTAGGTTGGCGGGCGTCCACCAATCCACCGTCGGGCGTCGGCCGGGGGGAAGGACAACCCGAAGAATCTCGCCGGCAGGGCTTGCTACGACCTGCCATGCCTCGCCCTCGGTCCGGGTGATCCAGTTTCCCTGCTTCGCAGGATCGCCGACGGTGAGCGTCCAGACAAGCTGTGGCGTGCCGATGCTGGTGATCGGACGGTTCGCGACTATCTTCAGCACCCGCATGCCGGGCTCGTTCACCTTCTCCAGCGCCGCCGCCTTGAGCGCGGGCAGCATTGCGAAGTCGATATCGGTGAAGGCGAACACATCCTCGGTCGGCGTCCGCATCGTGGCGGGCATCTCTATGACCGGCGCGTTCACGCTGAGGCCGTTCAGCGTCCAGCGCATGCCCGTCGTCTGGCTGCGTCTCTGCGGGTCCATGTAGCTCACGTCGATGTCTCGCGGCTCGATCTCGACCCGAAGGATGCTGCGGTGGGTGCCGAAGAAGGCGAGATCCTGCGCCGCCATCGGCAGATGCCAGTCATCCCGCGCCATGTCGAGGCCGCGGGCGCGAAAGGTGCCCGAGACATCGGCTGTGTGGATGCTGCCGTCCATGTTGAGGTAAACGTAGGAGCTTTCGCGCCCGGTGTTCCAGTGGACCATGATCCGCGCCTCGCCCACGCGGGTGCCGCCCACGAGCAGGAGTTGCCGCTCGATCCGAATGGACTGCGGAAGTGCTGGCTCTTCAAGCATGGCGCGGGGCGAGATCCGGTCGATCAGTGCGGGCAGGTCGTCGAGCGGCAGGCCTTCGAGTGGAAAAAGGACGGTTGTCGGGTCGAGCGTCGCGACGAGCGGCTGGGCGATCTCCGGGCCGCGGATCTGCGTCGTCATGCCCATGATCAAGCCGCGGCCGCGTATCCAGGTCCACTTGTCGAGATGATGGGGGCGCGCGCCCTGCACATGCACGGTCATCTCGGAGCCCCGGATATCCACCAGCGCGACCCGCGGCTCGCGCCCGATGCGCTCGGCGATAGCTTTCAACGCCTCGGCGGCAAGGCCAGGAGTGTCGAACAGCGGGGTCGGAGCGGGGCGGTTCTGGGCGCTGGCGGGATGCGCGCCGAGAAGAAGGATGAAAAACAGGGCGACAAGCCGATGGAAAAACCTGGCGTGCATCTGCTCCGGCACAAAACCCTGTGGTCGCCGCTGGCTTCGAGCATGGCCGCCGCCGATTCGAGATCGAAGACGGGCTCACGTTGGGGACCGATATTGACCACGTGGCATTCCACTACTCGTGAAGTTGCAAGTGACGCGCACGCTCGGTCGACCCGGCAATCACCTGCCAGATGATCTTCACCGGCGAATGGTCGCTGGCGGTCAAGGAGGCGGAGGCCATTAATGCACTGGTCGATCAGGGTGTTAGGCGACGGATGTCCGCTCCTGGATGGCGGCCACAATCAGTCCAACGACCGACATCAGGCGCGAAGCGGCCATTCGCTACACGCAAGACATAGGTCGCCTCGGGGTCAAAACGGTATTCCGTTTCGGGTACCACGCGTCAGGTTTTGTTCACTAGGAAGACATCCCGATCGAATCCACCGCCGGTTTCATCGGGTCGACCGCGGCAAAGACGGCGCTCGCCTCGCTGACGATGGAGACGTGATCCTTGGCTGCTTGCCCTGCGGCGGCGCCGTCACCGCGCATGATTGCGGTAACGATGACGTCATGCTCCTGCCAGGATTTGGCCAGGCGGCCCGGCAGCATGAATTGCGCGCGCCGGAACGGCGCCAGCCGGCTGCGTGTCATGACGGTCAGTTCATAGATGTGCTTGCTGTGCGCGCCGCGATAGAGCCGAGTGTGGAACTCGGTGTTGAAATACTCGTAGTCCTCCTCCGCACCCAATTGCACGAGGCGCGCCGATGCCTGGTGCTCGGATTCGAGCGCGCGGCGTTCGCCGGCGGTCATGCGCTCGGCCGAGAACCGCGCGCAGATCGCTTCAAGCTCGGCCATGCTCTCGAACATCGAGGCAAGATGCTCCTGCGTCACCACGGCGACGGTCGCGCCGCGGTTGGGCCGCCTTTCGACCAACCCCATGGCGCTCAGCCGGCCAAGCGCCTCCCTGACGGGGGTGCGCGACACATCGAAACGGGCAGCGAGCGAAGCCTCGTCGAGCTTTTCTCCGGGGCGCAGGAAGCCTGTGACGATCCGGTCACCGATCGCCCTCACCATCTGATCGACGGTCGTGCCCGACCTGATCAAGCTGCGCTTCCCCGACAATTCTCCTCCGTCCAGTCTTTTTCGTTTCGACTCGGGCGCCCCTCTATGCCTTTATTTTAATCTGGTTGTCAAACTGGCTAATTGAAAGGCAAAAAGTGTATGCAATTGCCTTTCGCTTGAGCACGGCTAATCAGCCCGCCAACTGATTTAATTGGATAAAATCCAGCCTTTAAACTGGCACGGCGATTGCATGCACTTTTAAGAGAAGGGGATTAATCGACCCGGAAAGGGTCCAACAGGGAGCATTCACATGACCGAGAGATTCATACTTAGCCGCCGCGAGCTGCTCAAGACCTCCGCCGCCGGAGCGGCGCTCGGCCTGGCCTCGGCGTCATTCCCGATCAGCAGGGCGTTCGCCGCTGCCGTCACTGTCGGCTTCATCTATGTCGGACCGAAGGACGACTACGGCTATAACCAGGCGCATGCCGAGGGTGCCGCCACATTGAAGGCCATCGAGGGCATCTCCGTGGTCGAGGAGGAGAACGTCCCCGAAACGGTCGATGTCCAGAAGTCGATGGAATCGATGATCAACCTCGACGGCGCCTCGCTGATCTTCCCGACCTCGTTCGGCTATTTCGATCCGCACATGCTGGCCATGTGCGCGAAATTCCCCGACGTGCAGTTCCGCCATTGCGGCGGCATGTGGAACAAGGACAAGCATCCGATGAATGCCGGTTCCTATTTCGGCTATATCGGCATGGGCCAGTATCTCAACGGCGTCGCCGCCGGCCACGCCACCAAGACCAAGAAGATCGGATTCGTCGCGGCAAAGCCCATTCCGCAGGTCCTGCTCAACATCAATTCCTTCCTGCTCGGCGCACGCTCGGTCGACCCGGCCATCACCTGCCAGGTGATCTTCACCGGCGAATGGTCGCTGGCAGTCAAGGAGGCGGAAGCCACCAATGCACTGGTCGATCAGGGTGCCGACGTCATCACCTGCCATGTCGACAGCCCGAAAGTGGTGGTCGAAACGGCGGCGGGACGCGGCGCCTTCATCTGCGGCTACCATGCCAATCAGAGCCCGCTGGCGCCGGAAAAATATCTGACCGGCGCGGAATGGAACTGGGCGAAGGTCTACAAGATGTTCGTCGACGACCTCGTGGCCGGCAAGCCGCTGCCCAATTTCACGCGCGGCGGACTGGCCGACGGCTTCGTCAAGATGAGCCCGCTCGGCCCCGCCGTCAGCGAGGCGGCGCGCGCACAGTTCGACGGCACGCTCGCCGAAATGATGAAGGGCGGCTTTTCGGTGATCAAGGGGCCGTTGAAGAACAACAAGGGCGACGTCGTCGCAACCGAGGGCCAGACCTTCGTCGAAGCCGCGATCGAGCTGGAAAGCATGGACTATCTCGTCGAAGGTGTCGTCGGCTCGACCGCTTGAGCATGGATCGGAGACGGGGGCCATGGCAGACACCGTGAGCAGCGCGAGCGTGCCAGTGATGCTCGGCGCCAAAAGCTATCCGACGGCGCTCGAATGGATCGCCCGGCGGGCGGAAGCCCTCGTCATCCCGCTCGCGGCCCTGATTGTCGGCATGGCCCTGTTCAGCCTGTTCATCGCGCTGGTCGGCAAATCGCCGGCGCAGCTCTATGAAACGATGTGGCGCGGCGGCTTCGGCTCGTGGTTCTCGGTCCAGAACTCGCTGTCGCGGGCCGCACCCTTGCTGCTTGCGGCGCTCTGCGTGGCGCTGCCGGCCCGGCTCGGCCTTGTCGTCATCGGCGGCGAAGGCGCGATCGTGCTGGGCGGCGTTGCCGCGGCTGCCATGGGCGTGGCCGCCAGCGGCGCCCCCGCCTTTTTCGTTATTCTTGCCATGGGCGTGGCGGGCCTGGCCGCCGGCGGCATCTGGATCGGTGCCGTCGGCGCGCTACGCCACTACCGTGCCGTCAACGAAACCATATCGAGCCTTTTGATGGCCTATATCGCCATCGCCCTGATGAACCATCTGGTGGAAGGACCGCTGCGCGATCCCGCCTCGCTCAACAAACCGTCGACCGAGCCGTTGGCTGAGGCCTACCGCATCGGCAACATTCCCGGCATGGACGTGCATTGGGGCCTGGTCGTCGGCATCATCGCCTGCATTCTGTCCTGGCTGCTGATCGAAAAGACCCGCTGGGGGTTCGCCGCCCGCATCGCTGGCGGCAATGTCAGGGCAGCCCAGGTGCAGGGACTTGCCGTTGGACCGCTGATTGTCGGTTTCACCGCGCTGGCCGGCGGCTTTGCCGGCCTTGCCGGCATGCTGGAAGTCGCCGCCGTGCAAGGCAGCGCCAACGCCTCGCTCGCCGCCGGCTATGGGTATACCGGTATCCTGGTCGCCTTCCTCGCCCGCCACAATCCGCTCGCCATCATCCCGGTCGCCTTCCTGCTTGGCGGCATCGAGGCCTCCGGCGGGCTGATCCAGCGCCGCATGGACCTGCCCGACGCCACCGTGCTGGTGCTGCAGGGCATGCTCTTCGTCGTCATCCTGTTCAGCGAAACCTTCTACGGCCGCTTCAAGGCCTTCAATCCCGACCTCTGGCAGAGGGGCGATCTCTTGAAAAGGCCCGATCTCCTGAAGGGAACTGCCTGATGGACGCAACCGAGATCGGCCTCTGGGGCGTTCCGCTCGCCATGCTCGGCGGCGCCATCCGGGTGTCGACGCCCTTCATCTTCGTGTCGCTGGGCGAAGCCATCACCGAACGCTCGGGGCGCATCAATCTCGGTCTCGAAGGCACACTGGTGCTCGGCGCGATGACCGCCTATGCCGTCGCGGTGATGACCGGCTCACCATGGCTCGGTCTGCTGGCCGCCGCAGCCGCCGGTCTTTGTTTCGGCCTGTTCCACGGCTGGATCTGCAGATTCCGTGGCGTCAACGACATCGCCATCGGCATTGCGCTGATGCTGTTCGGCTCGGGTCTCGCCTTCTTCTTCGGCAAACCGTTCATCCAGCCCTCGGCGCCCGACCTGCCGGCCATCCCGTTTGGCGGCTGGTCCGACGTTCCGCAGGTGCAGGCGGCGCTCAACGTCAATGTGCTGTTCCTGATCGGCGCAGCACTTGCCGTATTCCTGTGGTGGGCTTTCCGCAACACCCGGGCCGGCCTGATCCTGCGCGTGGTCGGCGACAGTTCCGACGCCGCGCGCGCCATGGGCCTCAACCCGAATACGGTGCGCCTCATCGCCACCGGCATCGGTGGCGCGCTGGCCGGCATCGGCGGCGCCTATCTGTCGCTCTATTACCCCGGCAGCTGGACCGAAGGCATTTCGTCGGGCCAGGGGCTGATGGCAGTGGCGCTGGTCATCTTCGCGCGCTGGAACCCACTCGGCTGCTTTGCCGCCGCGCTGCTGTTCGGCGGGGCCGGCGCGCTGGGGCCGGCGCTGCAATCGGTCGGCGTCACGCAAGGCTACTATCTGTTCTACGCCGCACCCTACATTCTCACCCTCGTCATCATGATCGCCACCTCGTCGCCGAGCCGTTCGCTGGCCGGCGCGCCGGGCGAACTGTCGATCACCAAATGACGTTTCCAGACTGGAGTTTTTCTCAATGAACGCCAGAGCCGAGGTCACGCAGCGCTACATCGATGCCGATCCCTATCCATGGCCCTACAATGGCGAGCTTCGGCCCGACAACACGGCGCTGATCATCATCGATATGCAGACCGATTTCTGCGGGCCGGGCGGCTATGTCGATCATATGGGCTACGATCTCTCGCTGGTGCGGGCGCCGATCGAACCGATCAGATCAGTGCTGTCTGCCATGCGGGCGAAGGGCTACACCATCATTCATACGCGAGAGGGCCACCGGCCCGATCTCGCCGACCTGCCGGCCAACAAGCGCTGGCGCTCGCGCCGCATCAATGCCGGCATCGGCGACCCCGGACCTTGCGGGCGCATCCTGGTGCGCGGCGAGCCGGGCTGGGACATCATCCCCGACCTCTATCCGGCCGAAGGCGAGCCGATCATCGACAAGCCGGGAAAGGGCTCGTTCTGCGCCACCGACCTGGAACTGATCCTCAACCAGCGCGACATCGAAAACATCGTGCTGACCGGCATCACCACCGACGTCTGCGTGCATACGACGATGCGCGAAGCCAACGACCGCGGCTTCGAATGCGTGATGCTGGAGGATTGCTGCGGGGCGACCGACTACGGCAACCATCTCGCCGCGATCAAGATGATCAAGATGCAAGGCGGCGTGTTCGGCGCGGTGTCGAACTCGGTGTCCTTCGTTGCGCAGTTGCCATGAGGGTGTCGTGATGCGTGAAAGCGGCAAGAAGGCCGTCGGCGTCGAGACGATCGGCATGAGCATGCGCTTCGGTGCCTTCACCGCGCTGGACGACGTCTCCATCAAGGTGCCGGCGGGATCGTTTCATGCGCTGCTTGGCGAAAACGGCGCGGGCAAGTCGACGCTGGTCAAATGCATCATGGGCTTTTATCACCCGACCGCCGGCGACATTCTGGTCGACGGCCGCGAGATCGGGATCGCCGGTCCGAAGGACGCCTCGGCGCTCGGCCTCGGCATGGTCTACCAGCATTTTACCCTGGTCCCGTCGCTGACAGGTGCGGAGAACCTGGTCATTTCCCGCGAAAAGGTGCCGGGGATTATCGACTGGCGCAAGGAGCGCGCCGCACTTGCCCAGTTCATGGAGCGGATGCCGTTCAAGCTGCCGCTCGACGTCAAGGTGGCCGAACTCGCCGCCGGCGAGAAACAGAAGCTCGAAATCATCAAGCAGCTTTATCTCGGCCGCAGTTTTCTGGTGCTGGATGAGCCGACGTCGGTGCTAACCCCCGGCGAGGCGCAGGAAGTGCTGGGCCTCGTGCGCGGCATGACCAAGGCGGGCGATCTCACCGTACTGATGATCTCGCACAAGTTCCACGAGGTGACGGCGTTTGCCGACGACATCACTGTGCTGCGCAAGGGCAGACTGACAGGAACGGGGAAAGTATCGGATTTGTCTCACAAGCAGATGGCAGCGATGATGATCGGTGACCAGCCGATCGCCGCGCTCGACAGCCGCGCTCCAGTGCCGGTCGGCGCCAGGCAAATCCTGACGGTGAAGGCGCTGAAAGCGCCCGACCGCACCGGCCTGAAAACCATCAATATCGGCGAGCTCGATGTGAAATCCGGCGAGATCGTCGGTGTCGCCGGCATTTCCGGCAACGGCCAGAAGGAATTTCTAGAAGTCCTTGCCGGTCAGCGTACACGTGGTGCCGGCGACGTTCTGGTGAAGGGAACGCCCTACGGCGCCAGCCGCGCCGAGGCCCGCACGCTCAATGTGCGCTTCATCCCGGAGGAACCGTTGCGCAATGCCTGCGCGCCGAGGATGACGGTGGCGGAAAACATGGCATTCCGGACCTTCGACCTGAACGAGGCCGGCAAGCCGATAAGCTGGATCCGGATGAGCGCCATCAGGGACTATGCGACGCGGCTGGTCGAGCAGTTCAAGGTCAAGACAGCCTCGCTCGCCTCGCCGATTTCGTCGCTCTCCGGCGGCAACGTGCAGCGCGCTGTGCTCGCCCGCGAACTGACCGGCGAGGTCGATCTTCTCATCGTGTCAAACCCCTGCTTCGGCCTCGACTTCTCTGCCGTCGCCGAAATCCGCGCCCGTATCATGCGGGCACGCAACGCTGGTGCCGCGGTGCTGTTGATGTCGGAGGACCTCGACGAACTGCTGGAGCTCTCCGACCGCATCTTCGTCATGTCCGACGGGGCGCTGGTCTATGAGACGCCGATCGCACAGGCGAGCGTGCAGACGATCGGCGAGCACATGGCGGGACATAACTGATGGCGGAGATCAACGCGCTGCCGTTTCCATTTGCCTTCAAGCCTGAGGCGATGGCGCTGGTCGTCATCGACATGCAGCGCGATTTCGCCGAGCCGGGCGGCTTTGGCGCCAGCCTCGGCAACGACGTCGGCCGGGTGGCGGCGATCGTGCCAACGGTGAAGAGACTGATCCAGGGATTTCGCGCCGCCGGCCTGCCGGTGATCCACACGATGGAGTGCCACAGGTCAGACCTTTCGGACCTGCCGCCGGCCAAGCGCAATCGCCGCAATCCGTCGATCCGAATCGGCGATGTCGGTCCGATGGGCCGCGTGCTGGTCGTCGGCGAGCCGGGAACGGCGATCCTCGACGAGGTAGCCCCGCTGCCTGGCGAAATCGTCATCGAAAAACCCGGCAAGGGCGCGTTCTACGCTACCAGCTTCGGCGAGGACCTGAAGCGGCTCGGCGTGCAGCAGCTCGTCTTCGCCGGAGTTACGACGGAAGTCTGCGTGCAGACGACGATGCGCGAAGCCAACGACCGCGGCTACGAATGCCTGCTGGCGGAGGATGCGACGGAAAGCTATTTTCCGGAATTCAAGGCGGCCGCGCTGGCCATGATCAGGGCGCAGGGCGCGATCGTCGGCTGGACGGCGATGACGGACCAGGTGCTCAAAGGAATTGCCGATGCCTAACATTGCATACCCGGCTCTCATCCATGGGGGCTGGCGAGATCTGGCATTCGAGCATTTTCGCGACGGCATCACGGTGCATTGGCTGCTCAAGGGCGGACCGGCCGAACCCTCCGTCGCGATCCTGAACTATCGGCCCGGCGCCGGCGTGCCGCGCCATCGTCATGTCGCACTGGAAACCATCGTTGTGTTGGAAGGCACCCAGAGCGACGAGAATGGCGATTATCTTCCCGGAAGTGTGATCCTGAACCCGGTCGGGACCGAGCATTCGGTGTGGACGAAAGACGGCTGCGTCGTGCTGATCCAGTGGAATCTGCCGGTGGTCATTCTGGACGAGACGAAATGAGCGACATCCGCTTCGATATCGGCAGCCTGCACGCGAGCTATGCAACCGGCATGTCGGCCACTACCATTATTGAAACCGTGTTTCAGCGCATAGCGAAAGCGGACGATCCCGGCATCTTCATCCATCTGGCGAGCAGGGCGGACCTGCTCGCCGAAGCCGACGCACTCGGCGGGTTCGATCCCGTGGCAAAGCCGCTCTGGGGTGTACCGTTCGCGGTCAAGGACAACATCGATGTTGCCGGCATGCCGACTACGGCCGGCTGCGCCGAATATGCCTACTTGCCGGCGAAAGACGCCACCGTCGTCGCGCGTCTGAGGGCGGCCGGGGCGCTGGTCGTCGGAAAAACCAATCTCGACCAATTCGCCACCGGCCTCGTCGGCGTGCGCACACCTTATCCGGTCCCCCGAAACGCGATCGATCCGAAACTGGTGCCGGGCGGTTCCTCGTGCGGCTCGGCCGTGGCGACGGCGCACGGCATTGTTTCTTTCGCGCTCGGCACCGATACCGCAGGATCCGGCCGCATTCCCGCCGGCCTCAACAACATCGTCGGGCTGAAGCCGACCGTCGGCGCGCTGTCGGCCACAGGCGTGGTGCCGGCCTGCCGCACGCTCGACTGCGTCTCCGTCTTCGCGCTCACCGTCGATGACGCCTACAGCGTCTTCAGGGCGGCGGCGGCCAAAGATGACGTCGATCCTTATTCGCGCGCTATCGCGGCGCCGCCGCTTGGTCCGTGTCCACCCGCGCTGACCGTCGGGGTTCCCGCAAAAGCGGATCGGGAATTTTTTCGCGACGCGGCCATGCAGGCGGGATTCGAAACGGCGCTGCGGACGCTGGAACAGCTCGACTGCCGACTGATCGAAATTCCCTTCGGCGATTTCTACGCTACTGCCAACCTGCTCTACGAAGGCGCCTGGGTGGCCGAGCGCTATGCGGCGATTGCGGATTTCATGGAAGCGAGCGAAGCAGCCATGCACCCGGTAACGCGCGCAATCATCGGCGGGGCACGAAAGCTCTCCGCGGCAGACGCGTTCAACGGCCTCTATGCGCTGCAGGCCTACAAGGCCAGGCTCGCGCCTGTCATCGCCTCGGTCGACCTTTTCTGCTTGCCGACGGCGCCGACGCACTATTCGCTGGAGACTGTTTTGGCCGATCCGATCGTCACCAACAGCCGGCTCGGCACCTACACCAACTTCGTCAATCTGCTCGACATGTGCGGCATCGCCGTGCCGACCGGCAAGCGCGACGACGATCTGCCGATGAGCGTTACCTTGCTTGCCGCTGCCGGCAAGGATGCACTGACGGCGACGCTGGCCGGCGAGTTGCATGCGGCGAGCGGTCTCGGCCTTGGCGCGACAGGCTGGCCGATGCCTGCCTTCACCGCCAAAAGCTTCGACCCTACTGACGACCTGATCGAGCTCGTGGTTGTCGGCGCGCATTTGTCGGGAATGCCGCTCAACGGCCAACTCTGTGCGCTAGGTGCGCGATTGAGCAGAGCCGCCAGGACGGTTGCCTCCTATCAGCTTTATGCGCTCGCGGCCCAATCCGTGCCGAAGCCGGGGCTCGTGCGTGTTGCCGATGGCAACGGGACGTCGATCGATGTCGAGGTTTGGCGGCTTTCACCAGACGCGTTCGGACGCTTCGTGGCCGCGATCCCGCCGCCGCTCGGCATCGGCACGATCGAGCTCGATGACGGGACATCGGCCAAGGGCTTCCTGGTCGAAACCGCCGGGTTGTCACGAGCGATCGACATTTCGGCCTATGGCGGTTGGCGCAGCTTCATCGCAAAAGCCAGCGGAGAGCGACAGGAAAGGGTCCCGGCCGATTGAACGACCGGCCGTTCGCACCGGCAACGTCAGCGTGCGCTCAAATCGTAGCAGGATGCTCGGCTTGCAGTTGGTACGGCGAGCCAGCACGCCGAACGCCGTAAGCGATCCGCGTGCGGCGGTGCGGACGATCCGCGCTCGGGCCGCTGGAGCGGACTGTCGAAGATGGAATGCGGGATTCACCGGTCGCTCATTGCCGCTCGCAATTCGGCCGCGTCTGCTGCCTGATTTCGAGGTCGCGCAGGCATCCAGTCGACGCTTGCACTTGGCCGTTGCCGCTTCATCTGCGAAGCCCCTACGAATTGTCGCACGATTGCGCTACCCTAAGGTCAATCTGGGCTGCGGGACGGTCATCATGGCACGACCTGACGCTCGATGATTGGTTGAGCGGGAGCCCGATGACCGCCCCAGACGCCATTGACGCCGATGCGAGGCGCCCGCTCTCGGGCACAGGCCGGATCGCCAAGCTGGCGGCGCCGCGCAGCGCCAGGATATTGAGGCGGAACCGCGTTCTCGAAGCGATCGGTCAAAAATCGCGTTCGAGCGTATGCTGGGTGGCCGCGCCGGCCGGCTACGGCAAGACGACAGCGGTCATCGACTACCTCGAAAGCGTCGAGGCACCGCATGTGTGGTTCCGCATCGACGAGGGCGACCAGGATATCGCGCGCTTCTTTCAATATCTGGCGCAGTCACTCGCCTCACCCGCAGTTGGAAACTTGCCGGTCTTTGGGGTCGAATATGTCGAGCAGCCGAAGGAGTTCGCCAGGCGCTTCTTCAGAGCGTATTTTGCGCGGTTGAAGCCCGGCACCATTCTGGTCCTCGACGACTTGCACGAGGCCGACACGCCCGAATTCCGGGCGGTGCTTTCCGTGATGTTCCGTGAACTTCCTGACACGGTCCGCTGCATCTGCGTCTCGCGCACGCTGCCCCACGACGAACTGGGCGACCTCGTCCTCAAGGGCCAAGTGGCCGTCATCGATCGATCAGCGCTCGAATTCTCGACATCGGAAGCACGCGATTTCGTCAAGCTGCGTTCGAAGAACGGCGCCGTTCCAGTCGATGTCGAAGCGGCGCGCGGCTGGGCGATCGGGCTGGTTCTCCTCGCCGATCACGGCTCGGCGGTCGGACCTGACGAAACGAGCGGGGCAGCAGCCGGCGGGCAGAACGCGCTGTCGGACGTTCTCGGCCGCCATTTCTTCCTTTCCCTTCCCGCCGCCGACCAGGACATGCTGCTGAAACTCAATCTGCTGCCCGAGATCAGCACCGAACTGGCGGACGTGATGATCGGGTCCGGCGAAGCGGGCAAGCTGCTCGACAGGCTTTACCAGCGGCAATTGCTGGTCACGCGAACGGAAAACAGCCGCGACGTTTTCCACCTGCACGACCTCTTGCGGGACTTCCTCGACCGACGCTTCGCACAGCGTGTGACGGCAGAAGAGCAGAAGTCGCTCAAACAAAGGGCGGCAAAGGTGCTCGCCGACGCCGGCCGATATGACGAAGCCATACACCTCGCCTTGCAGGCAGAGGACTGGGACCAGGCGAGCGGGCTCATGCTGAGCCGGGCGGAGGCCGTGCTGGCGCAGGGACATCGAACGACCTTCATCGAATGGGTCGGCCGGTTGCCGGAAGCGTTCATGAACGGCTGGCATTTCTATTGGCTGGGCGTGGCCCACATGCCGAACGATGCCGCGGCAGAGCACTGGCTGTGGAAGGCATGGCATGCCTTTGGCGAGGCCGACGATCAGCGCGGGCTTTGTCTTACGGTGTCGCGCGCGGTTCTGGTCAAGACGGACAGTTGGCGTACCTATGAGGGTCTTTCGACCTGGACCCGCCGGGCGTTCGAAATCCTCGAGCGCGGCCTGCCGGAACTGCCTTCCGAGGAAGCGATGCTGGTGCGCATCGGCATGGTGCGGGCGCTGAACTTCGGCGACGACTACTACCGCAACAGCCCGGCCGGGCAAGCGCTGGAAACCGAACTGCTGGAGCGGCTGACCCGGAATCCCGAGCACGACCCAAGCGGCTTACGGCTGCTTGCCAGCGAGACGCTGATCGAGCATTCCGTATCGGTCATGCGGGCCGATCTGTTCACCAAGGCCGTCGACAGCGTTGTCGAGGATTTGACCGACAAGGAGGTGCTGCCTTGGGTGCTCGGCATGTGGCTGGTTGAGTTTGGCGCCAAGAGCGGCCGTTACTTCCCGTATAAGAGACGGGGTTTTCCCTACCCGTCGGCCGAAGCGGCGTTGCGGGAGGCGATCGCGATCGGTGAGCGCGAGTCGCTCAAGGGTGTGGAGTTCGGTGGCCTGTATCATCTTCAGATGCAGATGAAGTTCCGCAACGACTTTGCCGAGCTCGACCAGGTGGTCGAGCGCCTGGCCGAGATCGCCGACAGCCGTTTCAGCACACAGGTCGCCATCGTCGCCAATTGCTATGCCGCGCTTCATGCCAGGCAAGGCGATTTCGCGGCCGCCTATGAGGATTGCGAGCGCTTCATGGCGGCGAGCGCGGCCGCCAACGAGCCGATGGTCGAGCGCTGGGCCCACTGCATCACGAAGTTCCAGGTGCTGCTCGCCGACAGGAAGCCGCGCGAAGCCGCCGCGCTTCTCAGCGACCTGCTGCCGCGGCTGGATGGCGGCGCTCGCAAACGGACCGAGATATGCATTCTTGCAGCGGCCGCGCTGGAGAGCCTGTGGGACCAGGGTCCACGCTACGGCGATCGGCTGAAGGTCTTCATGGAGGCGCTGCGCGACGTCAGCTGGCCAATGGTGCTCCTCAACGTTCCGGAATTGCTCGCCGAACTGCTTGGCGATGCGCTTGAGCGCGGCATCGAGCCCAAGCTTTGCCGGTCGCTTATCCGGGAACGCCGATTGGACGCGCCGCAACGGCGGCCCACAGCCTGGCTATGGCCGCTCAAGGTCCACGTCCTCGGAGGCTTTCGGCTCGAACTCGATGGAAACCCTCTTAATCTCGGCGCCAAGCCACCGACGAAGGCTCTCGACATCCTGCGGGTACTGGCGATCTCGAAAGACAACACCTGCTCGCTGGAGACCGTTCAGGACTGGCTGTGGCC
This sequence comes from Mesorhizobium sp. WSM4847, assembly GCF_055811335.1. Lineage (NCBI taxonomy): Bacteria > Pseudomonadati > Pseudomonadota > Alphaproteobacteria > Hyphomicrobiales > Phyllobacteriaceae > Mesorhizobium > Mesorhizobium sp. WSM4847. The sequence goes on from NZ_JBVVPY010000010.1 coordinate 105,437, forward strand.
CGACCTCGACGGCGACCAGGCGCGGGCGGCGTGCGAGCAGGCGCTGCATCGGCTGCGCAAGCTGCTCGGGCGGACCGACCTCATCGTTCAGCGCGAAGGCAAGCTTCGCCTCGCGTCCGACAAGGTCTGGGTCGACCTCGCCGACTGGGATGCACGGCTCAAGTCGGTGACAACAGCCAATGGCGAGGCGGCCGGGCTGCGACCGGAAGCGGAAGCGCTCTTCCTCGCATTCCCCGGTCCGCTGTTTCTGCAGGAGCGAGCCAGCTTCTGGTCGTTCGCCGCCGCTGAAAAAGTGCGTCGCGATCTGGTCGATCTCGCATTGCGGATCGGCCAGCGGCTGGAGACAACCGGCAACGCCCAGGAAGCGCGCTCGATTTATCTGAGGGCGTTGGACCTCTATCCGGATGCCGGACCCGTCTGCAAGGCGCAGATCAGGGAGCGGCTGTCGCGCGGTGATTTCGAAGGCGCGGTCGACGACTATGCACGCTACGAACGGGCGCTGCGCGCCGCCGGCGAAGCGGCGCCCGCTGCGGAAATACACGCCTTGGTCGAACCCTATCTTGTGCGGCACCCGCGCTGAAGACGGTGTCTTGCGCTGCTGGCGAAACACCGGGCTATCGTCGGTCTGGCAGCCACCCTCAATCTCCGTGCAGGATGTTTGCCAGTCTAGCTGGACTGCGGCACACGGATCGTTTTATTCAGACAGCTGCACGCAGCCAATCGAGTCGTGCGGCGGGGACAAGGCCGTAATTGTAAAAATTGATACCGTCGACGTCCGGCGCCAGCGCCGGCTTCACCTTGGCGGAGAGGATTTCAGGGCCTGCCATTTCCGGATAGAAGAGCCTGTAGCCGGCGCCGAGGAATTTCTCTGCTCCGAGCGCGCTGCGGCCAGCCGCCATCAGGCCCCTCACGTCGCCGGCCTGCATGTCGTAGGCGCAAAGGATCGCCCCGTTGCAGACCCTGCCGAGCGCTGCCAGGTCGCAGCCGCCGAGCCAGCCGTCTTTCAGGTCGATGATGAGGACATTTGTCGCCGGATCGGCAACCTCGCGCAGTTCGGCCACCAGGCTGGTCACCGGCTCGAACCGCCACGACAGATAGGCGTGGAGTTGCGGCCAGGGCAGAAAGGTGTCGAGGCCACTTGCGGGAAATTCGGGAAAGCGCCGTTCAGGCACAGCGCGCTCACATGCCTCGGCAATCCACTGCTTGACGAGCTCGCGCGCCGCCTGGCCTTCAATGCCGGCACGAGTGGCGCGAGCGAGGCAGGACGGACAGAAGCACAGCGACAGAAGAAAATCGTCTTCCGGCGTCAGCCCGACACCATCCTTCTCGTGATGGTACTCATGGGCGAAGCCCATGAAGGACGGGCTTTCAAGTTCGATTCTGTCCGGCTTGTAAGTGTGCGTAACGTCGGCGACGAGCGCGCGGACATAAGCGCGCGCATCCGGATGCGACGGGCAGAGATTGTAATAATTGGGATCGCCAAAGGCGTTGCGGGTGACAGCCTGCGGATAAAGCATGCCGAGGCGGGTATTGTGCAGACAGACCGTCCAGCACGACACCTGGAGGCCGCCTGCCTCGCGCCGTTGGATAAGCTCGGCCAGAACGTCGCCACCTTCGGTGATCACGTCCGCCACCTTCGGCTGAATCACGAGATCGGCCCATCGGGCGGCGGTTGGCTTGAAGTAGATCGTGCCGTCCTCCGGGAAATAGGCTTTGCGGCGCGGGCTGCGCGGCTGCAGGAAGCGACCGGCATGATAGGAGGTCGCGAGACTGATCATGTTGAGCCCGGCGCGCCCGATGAGATCGCGTTCGACGGCCCCCAAGCCCAGATCCTGGACATCCCAGGGGTAGGTCCACATCGAAAGCTGCATGAAATCTCCTCGGTTTTCTATAATGGCGCCGTGAGCAAACGCCGATGGTTTCCTGTCAGCCTTCCACCGGTTCGGCGACCTGCAGAAGGCAATCTCCTGCCTCGCACATCGTGTGCAGCCGGCGCGAAAGTACGATGCCGCCTTCGGCGAAATGCAGGGCTTCCTCGGCCAGATCGAGCCGTTCCAGGTCGTGATACCAGCCGGCCAATTGTCCGGCGCTGACGCCGTCGCCGAGCCTGACGGCGGGTTCGAACCAGCCGCGGCGGGTGGCGTACAGGCCCTGACCGTGCCGGGAAAGCGAGAGCAGTCGCGTCGGCGCCGAAGGCTTTGACTCCGGCGAAAGAACCGGCGCCTCGACCACGCCAACGGCGACCATCAGATTGTCGATCGCGCGAGCGGTAATCTTCATCGTATCGACTGTGGCGGTGCCGCCGCCGCCGAACTCGCCGCTGACGCCAATGGCACCGGCCCGGCGGGCTGCGCCCATCGAGGTCGGCGAGGCCTGACCATTGTCGGCCACGAACCCATACGGCATGCCGAGTGTCCGCATCAGCTCCACCCCGCGCCTGTGACGGTCGGGATCGGTATTGCGCTCGACGAGCGCTGTAGGCAGATGTTCCATCGAAGTGCCGCCCGAATGGATGTCAAAGACGATTTCGTGGCGAGGGAACAGTTCCGACTCGAGGAAGCTGGCAAGCCGGCTTGTCGGTGTGCCCAACGGATCGCCCGGAAAGGCTCGGTTGAGATTGCCGCCATCGAGCGGCGAACAGCGTTTGGCGGCCATCACCGCCGGTGCGTTCGCCATCGGCAGTATGGTGACGCGGCCCTTGATCCGCTCGGGATCGAGCCGGCGGACCAGCTTCGCCAGCGACAGCTCGCCCTCATATTCGTCACCGTGATTGCCGGCCATCAGAAGCAGCGACGGCCCCTCACCGTTGCGTATGAGGCAGATCGGGACCTTGACCTGGAAATAGGGCGAACGGTCTATCGAGAAGGGCATGCTGAGATAGCCTGATGTCTTGCCGTCCCGGTCGAAGTCGAGCGTATGGATGAGTCCGGTGTGCATGGCGAAAAACTCAGATGGCGGCGATCGCTGTGACCTCAATGCGGAGGTCGGGATCGGCGAGACGTGCCTCGACGCAGGCCCGCGCCGGCAGGCGTTGGGGATCCACCCAGGCATCGTAGATGCTGTTCATGGCGTCGAAGTCTCCGATTTGCGGCAGGAAGATGTTGACCGCCACAAGCTTCGACTTGCTGCTGCCGGCCTCGACCAAAAGCGCCTCGATCTTTGAGAGCACATCGCTGGTCTGGCCTTCGATGCCGGCCTTGCGATCGTCGGCGACCTGGCCTGCGATGTGGACAAGGCCACCATAGACGACCGCCTGCGACATGCGGGAGCCGGACTGGAAATACTTGATCATATTCGATCCTTTCGAGGTTCTCTTGGGGCCGCCGCAAGATTCGGTCAGCCGAAACAGGTGGGAAAGGCGTGGCGGACATGCCCGGCCGCGTCGACGCCGAAAATCACGCGATAGCGATCGAGGCAGGTGCAGGGATGGGAGATGCCGAATTCAATGATGTCACCAACGGCAATGTCGTCGCCCGGCGCGATTGTCAGGAAGGCGTGCTGGTCGTTGAGCTTGAAGACCTCGGCGCGCGCTACCGGCAGCGGCCTGCCGGTCCGGAAGACCGCGAGCACCATCGGAAAGCCCTGATCGAACGACACGTCGCGCATGCCCATGCCGCAGATCGCCAGGCCGGGCTCCGGCCGCGACAGCACCTCGGCCCACAGGCGCAAAGCCGGACGAAACGAATTTCGTGCGGAAACGCTGACGCCGCCGACCGCAAAGCCGTTGCGCGCGTCAAGTGCGCCAAGCGAGCGATCATAGACACCATGGTCGTGGAAGAAGATGGCGCCGCTGCGCAACACCAGCGTCGCATTGCCGTCCCTGGAAACGGCCGGCGAAAGCGCGGCGACCACTTTGTCGAACAAAACCGAGCCGCCGGCCGTGACGATCAGCGGCACGTCGCCGCCGGCGCGGGCGCGCAGCCGCAGGAACATGTCGGCGGTCATCGCCAGCAGAGCCGAGATCGCCTCCTCGGTGCGGCCGGGGTCGGGTTGCGCCGCGGCACCTTCGTAGGTGGCAACGCCGGCAATCAGCAGCCGTCCGCCGGCTGCATCAACTGCATTGGCGATCGCCTCGGCTTCGCCAGTGGTCCTGGCGCCTGCCCTCCCCGCACCGAGTTCGACAAGCACGCGCAACGGCGGCAGCATTGCATTGGCCCGCCAGGCTTCGGCGAGCGCATGCACGGCGGCGACAGAGTCGGCGAAGACGAAGAGCTCGACGCCTGGCCAGGCGCCAACCAGCGCCGCGAGCCGGTTCGCACCTCCTGATCCACCAACCTCGTTGGCGACGATCAGTCGTGTGAGGCCGGCCCTGAGCATCACCGCGGCTTGTCTAATATCCGCGACGGTCGTTCCCCATGCTCCGGCCTCTACCAACGATCGGGCAAGGTCGGGCGCCATCGGGGTTTTGGCATGCGGCGCGACCATGGCGCCCTGTTCGCGCGCGTAGCGCAGGAACAGGTCACGATTGGCGATGAAGGCCTCCTCGTCGAGGGTCAGCACCGGCAACGACATGCGTCCATCAGCCGGATGCCAGCGCTGAGATGCGACAAGGCTGCTGTCCAGCCCGAAGGTGCCGGGCGGCACGCCGCGGATGCGATCGTCGAGCAGGAAATTTTCACGGATCGCGAGCGCCGGCACGGGTGAGTTTTCGGTCATCCGATGCTAGTCCTTCGCCTTAGCAGGATGAGGCCCGGACTGATTTCCGATGCCGGCCACAGCATGAGAGAGATGCGTGTCAAAGCCTTACTCCGGACCGATCATCGATGCCCACCATCATCTTTGGGATCTCGGCCTCGGCCGCCATCCGTGGCTCGCCACGACGGCTGGCGAGCGCGGCGGCCTGGGCGAGCTTGGCCCGTTGCGGCGAAACTATCTTCCTGAGGATTATTTGCGCGACGCCAGCCGGCACAATGTCGTCGCCACCGTTCATGTCGAAGCCGGTTGGGCCGGGGACGACTGCGTCGGCGAAACGCAGTGGCTTGAAACGCTCGACAAATCGCGGGGCGTGGCGGCCCGCTACGTCGTTCACGTCCCGCTGGCGAACCACCAAGCCCCGGCGCTGGTCGAGGCGCAGGCGGCATTCGACCGTGTCGTCGGCGTGCGCGACATATTGAGCTGGGATCCAGATCCTGCCCGCCGTTTCGTTGCCCGTGACGGCATCATGAACGATCCGGCCTGGCGCGCCGGCCTGGCGCTGCTTGCCGGCCATCGGCTGATTTTCGATCTGATGGTGTTTCCGCGCCAGCTCACTGGAGCCGCGCGCCTCGCAGCGGCCTATCCGAACCAGCTCTTTGTTCTCAACCACTGCGGCAGCCCGATCGACCGTGACGCCGATGGAATGCGGGCGTGGCGCGAAGCGCTTCGGCTTTTGTCGGAGCGCGACAACGTCGCCATCAAGATATCGGATCTGGTCGCCTACGATCATGATTGGACGCTCGACAGCCTGAAGCCGGTTGTCATGCATTGCATCGACTGTTTCGGCACACAGCGCGCGATGTTCGGCAGTGACTTCCCGGTGGCCGGTCTGCACGCGTCGTTCGATGCAGTATATGACAGCTTTAAGGCCATTGCCGGGGAGCTTTCCGCAGACGAGCAGACGGCGTTATTCTTCGGCAATGCAAGGCGGATCTACCGGCTGGACGATATGTCATCGGCGGGCCTGCTCCCTGCCTGAGAGAAGCAGCAGCCCCAGGATCAGCGAACCGAAAAGGATGCTGCGCCAGCCGGGCGAGGCGTTGACGACGGTGATCAGAGCCGTGATCGTGACCAGCAGGATGGCGCCGGGAATGGTGCCGGCATAGGTGCCGAGCCCGCCGAGGATCGAGGTGCCGCCGAGCACGACGGCCGCAATCGAGGCGAGCAGATAGGGATCGCCGATCCCGACATAGCCTTGTCCGTTCATGCCGAGCACCAGCACGCCCGCAAGCCCGGAAGTGAACCCGCTGATGCCGTAGACCGCCAGGGTTGTCGAAGCGAAGGGAACGCCGGAGAGTGTCGCGGCGAGCGGGTTGGCGCCCATGGCGAAGAGCCGAGCGCCGAAAGATGTGGCATGCATTGCGGCCAGAACGATCACGGAAACGGCCACCCACAAGAGCACGCCTGCGGGTATACCGGCCGGCCGCGCATTGCCGAGCCAGCGGACCAGCGGGTTCTCGGCGGTCACGGCGCTGCCGCCGGCGATGATGATCAGCAGACCCTGCAGGAATGTCGCCATGGCCAGAGTCATGATCATCGGATGAACGCGCAACAGCGCCACGCCCAGCCCGTTCACCAGACCGATTGTCGTCGTCAGCGCAAGGACGGCAAGGACGGCAGTGAGCCCGGTCGGATCAGCCTGCCACGACAGCAGCGGCAGGCTGACGGCGCTCACCGTGACGATCGCCGCGACGGAAAGGTCGATGCCGCCGGCGATGACTATAAAGGTCTGCCCCGCCGCAACCAGGCCAATCACCGCGGCCAGTTCGACCAGATAGCGCAAATGGCCATATGCGCCGAAGCCGCGCGAGACGAAGCTCGCCACGATCCACACCGCGGCAACGATGGCAACGGTGAGAAAGGGCCGGCTGCGCAGGATCGTCAAGGCGCGCCTGCGGGCCGCGGTTTCTTTCCATGCTGTCATTGCTGCACCTTGCGGAATTGCGGGATGGCGACCGCCCCGATGATGATGAGGCCCTGGGCGACATACTGGGCGACCGGCGTGAAGCCGAGGAAGAACATCACACTGATCATCAGGCTGAGCAGCAGGCTGCCGGCAAGCGCACCGCGCATCGTGCCTTGACCGCCGAGGAAGCCAATGCCGCCGAGCACGGCGGCGGCGATGGAATTCAGCGTGAAGGCCGTGCCGATGACCGGATCGCCCGAACCTGTTTGCGCGGCGACGAACAGGCCGGCGCCTGTGCAAAGCAGGCCGCTGATCGCGTAAGCCGCTACCCGTGCGCCATCGACCGGCACGCCGGAGCGATAGGCGCCGACCGGATTCTCGCCGGCGGCATAAAGGCTCAAGCCAAGCGGTGTGGCGAGATAGAGTTTCCACAGAAGGACGATGAGCACCAGCAGCACGAAGGCCGCGGGCGTGTTGCCGGCAAGCAGGTCCGACAGCGACTCCGGAATGGCGCCGCCGGGTCTCGGCAGGATGAGCAGCGCCGCACCGCCGATGATGAAGGAACCGGCGAGCGTCACCACGATCGCCGGCAACCGAAGTTTTACGACGATGAACCCGGTCGCGCCGCCGATGCCGATCCCGGTCAGCGCCACCGCAGCGGCACCGCCGGCTACGCCCAGCGGCCCGGTCATCGTCGTCGCGGCGATCACCGCGCCCAGGCTGACCATTGCGCCGATGGCCAGGCTGATGCCGCCGGTAAGCATGAGGATCGCCTGGGCCATGGCGACCAGCGCCAGCGGAAACCAGCTCTGGGTGAATTTGGCAAAGCCGGAAGCGGTCAACAAGCCGGGAAACAGGAAGCCATAGGCGACGAGGAACGCCATGACCACGGCGAACAGGCCGCGCACACCGACATTGCGGCGCAGCTGAACCGGCCAGTAAAGAGCGCCGGCTTGCCTTGAGGAGGCCACCGTGCTCATGCCGCCACCTGCCGCTGTTCGGCGCCCATCGCAGCGGAAACGATTGCTTCCTCGCTCAATGCGCCGCGCTCGAGCATGGCAACGATGTGGCCCTCCCGGACCACCGCGACGCGGTCGCAAAGGTGCACCAGTTCTGGCGTGTCGGAGCTGAGCAGCACGACCGCCTTGCCGGCGGCGGCGAAGTTGCGAAGCATCATGTAGATTTCGCGCTTGGTCTCGACATCGACGCCGCGCGTCGGGTCGTTGAGGAGAAGCGCAAGCGGGTGGTGCGGCATCCATTTCGCCAGCGCCACCTTCTGCTGGTTGCCGCCCGAGAGGGCCTGCGCCGGCCGGTCGAGGTCGCCCCTGATGCCAAGCTGGGCAGCGAGACCTCTCGCCGTCTCGCGCTCGGCACGGCGGCTGCGCAGCTTCAGCGCCGGCAGTCTTGCGAAAGCGGGCAGCATCATATTGCTGATGATGGAATGGATCAGGTGCAGGCCTTCGCGCTTGCGGTCGGCCGGGACATAGGCGAGGCCAAGCGCGTTGGCTTTCGGCACACCGCCGGGCAGACCCGAAGCGCCGTTGACGGTCGCGCATGCCGTCCTGGCCGGAATGGCGCCGTAGAGGCCGAGCAGCAGATCTTCCTGCCCTTGCCCGACCAGGCCTCCAATGCCGAGCACCTCGCCCGTCCTGATGTCGAGATCGACGTCGCGCATCAGGCCGGCCGAAAAATTGCGAACCGAGATGGCGTTGGAAGTCGATACCGAAGCCTGCCACTGTGGAAAAAGATCGCCGGGGTCGCGGCCGACCATCAGCCGAACCAGCCCGCTGGCGTCGGTTCCTTCCAAGCTGCGATCCGCCGTGCAGGCGCCGTCCTTCAGGACGGTGACATGCTGGCACAGTGCCATGACTTCGTTCAGCCGGTGCGAAATGTAGAGAATAGCGATGCCCTCGCCGCGCAGCCTCTCCAACAATTCCGTCAGGACTTTCGTTTCGGTTGCCGAAAGCGACGAAGTGGGTTCGTCGAGAATGAGAACGCGCGGCCGGCGGTAAAGCGCCTTGGCTATCTCCACCATCTGCCGGCGGCCAAGCGACAAATGTCCGACCGGTATCGAGAGCGGTTCGTGAAGCCCGACAAGATCGCATGCTGCCCTGGCCCGCACGGCGAGTTCGGGATAGTCGAGCAAACCGAACCGGCGCGGATAGGCGCCAAGGCCGATGTTCTCGGCGATGGAGAGGCTGGCCGTCAGGCTGAGTTCCTGCTGGACGACGGCAATCCCGGCTTGTTGGGCATAGGCGGGGGTCATGCGCGACACTGGGCGCCCATCGACCTCGATCGCTCCGCCATCCGGGCGCAAGGCACCGGACAAGAGGTTGATCAGCGTCGACTTTCCGGCACCGTTCTCGCCGAGCAGCGCATGCACGCGGCCCGGCTGGAGAGCGATGGAAACGGCGCGCAGGACGGGGTTGCCGAAGAAGGACTTCGACACTCCCCGCGCGGCAAGAAGCGGAGCCGTGGCCACCAAGTTCTGCGACCTTTCAGGCTTATTGTTCAGCCAGCAGCTTCTTGAACAGTTCCTCGTCGTAGGGCGAATAGATATAGCCGTCAGCCGGAAAATCGGCCGCCCGGGCGAGGTACTGATCGATGTTGGAATTGTCGATCACCGGCAGCGGAATCTTGACGAAAGCCGGCACATCCTTGCCCTCCAGCGCTTGGACGGCGGTGTAGGCGGCGAAAGCGCCGAGCCAGTTCGGCTGCATGGTCGCCCAGCTCTCGAGGCCCTTTTCCTTCCAGAGTTCGAGGAACTGACGGGCGTTCTCGCCGGTGATCGGCACTTGTTCGCGGCCCTGCTTGTCGAGGGCGAGTACCGCGCCCGCAGACAGGGCGCCGCCGAGCGACAGAATCCCGTCGATCTCGGAATTGGCGAACAGCAGGCTGGTGACGGCTTCCTGTGCAGGCGCGACATTGTAGGGGGTGTTGGTCTCGGCAAGGACCGTCACCTCAGGATGGGCCTTGAGCGCCGCGTCGGCGCCTTTGCGGCGATCGTCGCTGACCGAAACGCCGGCCGGGCCGTTGAGGATGAGAATCTTGCCCTTGCCGCCAATGGCGTCGATCAGGAACTTGGCCGCCTGGTCGCCCCACTGAGCGGAATCGGTGTTCACCTTAGCTGTGACCTGGTCGGTGTCGACGAGGCTGTCGAAGTTGATGATTGCGATGCCCTTGTCGCAGGCGTCCGCCAGCACACGCGCCGGCGCGGTCGACGAGCCGGCAATCAGGATGATGGCGTCGACGTCGGAATCGATCATCGACTGGATCTGCTGGATCTGGACGTTGGCGTCGCCCTGAGCGTCGGTCACGACAAGCTTGTCGACAAGCCCCTGCTTCTTCAGGGTCTCGACTTCGGCTTCGATCGTGCCTTGTGTCTGCTTCATCCAGGTCGGCACGGAATAGATGTTGGCCCAGCCGATCGTGTACGGCGCCTTGCGGTCGCCCTTGATGCATTTGGCGGCCGCATTGGCCTGCGAACCGGCGCCGAGGCTCAGCAGGAGACCGAGGCAAAGGGCGCTGGCTGATGCGAAAAACGATGATTTCGTCATGATTGTTCCCTTCTGAGGTTATGCCTGGACGTGCGGGATCGGGACAAGAAAACCCGCCGGTTGCCGCATCCGGAAACCGCCCGTTTTCTCATCAGAAGCTTTCTGCGCCTGGCTTGTTATTGTCTGATATTTCAGACAACGTGTCTGTATATCGGACAAATGGGATGCTAGACTGAGCCTTGACATCTTTCAAGCGCCTTGAGACGAGGGCCGAATTGATTTTTGCGGAGATGCGGCCGACATGAGCGATGGCGCCACTGGTCTGATCGAAACGGAAGCCGGCGCCGGGCCGCGAAATGGCGAACGACGCCGCGGCATCGACCGCGTCATCGTGCTGCTGGAAGCGCTTTTGCGGCACCGCGCACCGATGCGCGTCGGCGACATCGCCAGGATGATCGGCGCACCGCGTTCGACCACCTACGAAATCGTCAACAGCCTGCTCGAAGCCGAAATGCTCGAAAACGTCGGGACGGAAGGCTGCGTCTATTTCGGTCGGGCTATGCATCTGTTCGGCTGGGCCTATTCGCATCACAACGCCCACTATCGACGCATCATAGAGACACTGGACAGGATGGCTGCGGAGACAGGCGAGACCGTGCAGTTGTGCGGCCTGCGCGGCAACAAATACATCGTTCTCGATTGCCGGGATTCTTCCGGCCCGTTCCGGATTTCAAGCGATGTCGGGGTCGAGGTGCCGATCCCGTGGACGGCGTCCGGGCGGCTCCTGCTCGGCCATATGAGCGAGGAAGAAGTGAAGGACTTCATCCCGCCTGGCGACTACAAGCTTCCCGACGGCCGTGTCATTGCGCCGGCCGAATTCTTCAGCGATGTCGCTCTGGCCCGCCAGCAAGGCTTCAGCGAGACGGCCGCCCTCGCCGACCGCTTCACGTGGTGCATGGCGGCGCCCATCCGCGATGGCCACGGCGCCATCAACAAGACCCTTTGCTTCGTATTGCCAGTCGACACACCGGAAGCGCGGCGCAGCGAATTGCTTGCCTTGCTGTGCGAACGCGCCCGCGGACTGTCGTTGGCGGGAAGCTGATGCATGTCGCCCAAAAAGCGTGCCCTCGAGCCTCACTCGAGGGTGCGCAGCGGTTTGGGATAACGACATGCATAAAGCAGGAACTTAACGCGTCTCGCGAATTGCTTTGACGCGACGCTTCCTGAAGAATTGCCCTGACGCCTTCGCCAATGGAGCGGAAAAAATGGCCGGGCTCGAATACGGCCCGGCCAAAAAGAAGGTTACAACCCTCAGGGGAACGCCGTCCAGCGGAATGGGAGGAAACGCCGAACGGTATTGGCCTGTTTGCGCCTGTTTGGACGCATTGGCGACGAACAAAATTCCAAAAGCCGCCGGGCCGACGAAAATTCCTGTTCTATGTGCTCTGACCTGTTCAGTCGGGTGACGTCCCTGTCCCAATCCTTGTCTCTAGCAGATCGGCATAGTGCCGGCGCGCCACGTCGGGATGCGAGCGCAGGCGACTTTTCAGCACGTTGGTGCCGACGTCGCGAAACAGCGGATTGTCCGGATCGCTCGCCGGTCCGCGCGCCTCGGCAGCCAGTTCTTCAGGCAGGGTCAGCAGCGGGATCGTCGCGTCGAGCCGGGCGCTGAAGAAAAACGGAACGGAAATCCGCTCGACACCGGCCGGCGGCGTCACGACACGGTGAACCGTTGCCCTGAGATAGCCGTTCGATGCCAGTTCGAGGAGTTCGCCGATGTTGACCACCAGCGTTCCGGGGATCGGATCCACATTCACCCAGCTTCCGTCATATTCGACCTGCAGCCCCTTGTTGTCGTCCTGAAGCAGGAGCGTCAGGAAACCGCCGTCCTTGTGTGCGCCGACACCCTGGTCGCCGCCGGTTGTGTCGCGCCCGGGATAGCGCACGATCTTCATGCGATGGTTGGGCTCACCGCTATAGATCGGATCGAAAGCATCCTCGGCCTGGTCGAGCGACAGCGCGAAGGCCTTCAGCAGGCGGACTGCCACCGCCGTCGCCCTGGTCTGCCATGCCAGCAGTGCCGGCTTGAGTTGCGGCAGGGCCGAAGGCCATTGGTTCGGCCCTTGCAGCCGCGTCCAGGCAGGAATGCCCGGCCCCTTTGGTATGGGTCGACGCTCGACGCCGATGTCGAGCTGTTCGCGCCAATCGGCCTTGCCCCTGGTCAGTTCGCCACCGGTGCGCGTGTAGCCGCGGAATTGCGGGGACTTGACCGTTTCAATGGCCAGCTTGTCGGCTTCCGGCAAGGCAAAGAACCGCCGCGAGGCGTCGAGCACCTCGTCGATCTCCACAGCCGAAATTCCATGGCCGCTGAGATAGAAGAAGCCGACATCGCGGGCCGCCGTGCGCAGATCGAACAGAAACGTCCGACGCTCCGACGCGCCCTGTTCGAGACGGCTGAGATCGAGCACGGGTACAATCCTGGCCATGGTCAACCTCCTCCTGCCTCAGGCTTGGTTCAGGCCTTTACGGTGGCACGCAGGTTGTTGCGATCAAAGCAACGCTCGATCCAATCTCGATGTCATTGGCGGAAAGTCAGCGCTGCGTTTGGCGGCCGGCAGGCAAATAACGTCCGAACGGCTGTTCCATGGCACACTCACGGCCAGGCGCTGCAATGTCATTGCATTAAAAGTTCTGCGGTCTCAGGTTCGCCCTCTCTTCATGAATTCGGCTCGATTGCGAACGCTCAGATCACACGACACGGCGACGACGCGCCATAGCCGCTTTCAGCCATCAGCGCGCGTCTTGACAAAATATTTTGTCAATACGAAAATGAGTATGCTTGAGCTTTGGCGGCCGCATCGGCTCGCAGTGGCGTCGTACCGCACCCGGCCCCGACTGTGAGGACGCCAAAACCCTGAAAGGAGTTCCCATGCCGATCAAGAAAGATGAAACCGGAAAGCGTTGGGTCGAGATGGAATTCATCACGCCCGGCACACCCGAGCAGGTGTGGCGGGCCATTGCGACGGGTCCCGGCAACACTGCCTGGTTCACAAAAACCACGATCGACGAGCATGTCGGCGGCAGGCTTCATTTCGACTTCGGTCCCAATGGCGCGTCCACCGGCGAAGTGACGATTTGGGAGCCGCCGTTCCGTTTCGGCTATGTCGAACGCGAGTGGAGCGAAGGCGCGCCGCCTGTCGCAACGGAGATCACCGTGACCAGCCGGTCGGGTGATCGTTGCGTTGTTCGCATGGTCCACTCGCTGTTTGCCTCGACCGACGACTGGGACGATCAGCTGGAAGGGTTCGAGAGCGGCTGGCCTGGCTTTTTCGAGGTGCTGCGGGTTTACCTGTCGCACTTCGCCGGTAAAAAGGCCGCCAGCTTCCTCGTCATGGCCAGCTCTGAGGCCGACCAGCTCTCGACTTGGCGGCGGCTCACCGAGGCGCTCGGTCTGGCCGGCGCAAATGTCGGCGAGGAACGGAATGGCCCGCAGCAGCCGGAGAGACTATCCGGCATAGTCGAACGCGTGCGGCAGGACGACAAGCAGCGTTTCCTCGTGCTGCGCCTGAATGCGCCTGCTCCCGGGATCGCCCTGATCGGAACCTATGCTGCCGACGGCAACACAAATGCCAGCATGGCCCTGTATCTTTACGGCGGCGACGCCGAGCAGCGCGCCGCCGACGGCGAGCCCAAGTGGCGGAACTGGTTTGGCGAAACCTTCAAGCACCCGGGCTGACGGGTGCTTCTGGAACCGCCGGCCAGAAGGTCGGCCGCCTGCGCAGGCGCTCAACCATGGCGCATTCCGATTTCAAGGTCGATCGGGATGAGGCGAACGCCCGATCGCTTCTTCGGCCGCGCATTTCGGCTGTCGGAACGATACTGCTGTGAAGCGGCGCCCCGATCCGCTGACAGGACGCGTCAGTCGTGGAGTTCCCTCGAGATCGCCGGGCCGACTGAAAAATCGCTGAATGTGACTTCGAAACCTTCACGTTGCGGCGAACAGCACATCATGCCGACATCGACTGTATTCGAGGGCGGGAAGTAGGCGAGCCGCACCGGCTTCCAGCGCTGGTCGGAGGCATCGAGATACTGAACACGGATTGTCTCGGCATGGCGGGTCAGCCGGATCCTGACGCCGTCCGGACCGGCCGGGATGCTGACCAACGACCAGTCGGAGGCATCATTGGTGACGACGACGGAAAAATAGGCGAGCCCGTCGGTGAACTCGATGCCGGCCTTGACCCAATGCGTCTCGCTCAGCCGGACCATCAGACCGGCCTGATCATAGAGCACCTTGTAGTCGCCCTTGATGGTGACCTCGGCGCTGAAATCGCCCTCGACCTGCCGGTAGAGGAAGTGGCCATTGTCACGCCAGAAGTCATAAAAAGTCTCGCGCCAGAAATCGGTCTCCTTGCCGGTTCGCACATGCACGGTGCTGTCGCCGAACGCATGATGCGGTGGCGGGTTGAGCCAAGTCAGTTCTGCAGGCTGAGATGTCATCGACTCGTTCGCCTCGCCGGTTCGTGTTGCGTCATCCGCCTCTCATGCGACGAGGCGGATTTGTCTCTTTTACGCGCTCATTTCGGCGCTTGGTAAAGCTCGGACGCGGCCTCTCTCAGCGCGCGCCGGCTCTCCGGCCTGAAATACATCATGTGGCCGCCTTCCAGCAGTTCGAGGCGGATAGGCTTTGCGCCGGGAAGCGAAGGAACCTGGCCGACAAGATAGCGTGACACCAGATAGGGCGTCACCAGGTCGGTGTAGCCGTTGACGATCAAAACACCGAGGCCGGGATTTAACGCGCGCGCCTGTTGAAGGTCATCCATCACGCCGGTATAGCCCTGACGCGTCGGGCTCGTCCCGTAATCCCAATTGCCGCTGATTTCACGGTTGAGAAGCCGATAGCTTAGATCGGTGCGGAATTTCAATTCCTCCCTGACATAGCTGACAAAGGCGGAAGTCAGCGCCGGCACGCTTCGGTCGAGCACCGGATCAGGACCGCTGGGCCTTGGACTTTCCGGGGCAACGTCTGCCGTTTCGATCGAGCCGTCATAGACGCTGAGAACATTGCCTCTTGCCCGCGCAAACTCCTTGGCGAAGAGCGCGGTGGGAATGCGCGCAAAGTTTCGTTTCACGAGTTCGAGCGGCAGACCGGTGATTTCGGCAACGCGCGGGCTCGCCAGACGCCCGCCCTGTTCGAGCCCGCTGGCAAGCGCGACGAGATAGTCGCCAAGCGCATAACGTTCGACATCGGCCAACCGCTCCTGCAGTTCGGAACCGGTGACGCTTTGGCTGCGCAGGCGCACCGCCGCCAGCGACGGCAGCTCAAGCGCCCAGTGAAGCGGCTGGAACTCGTCGGGCCGCACGAGCGTGAATTCGAGCGCCGGCGAGATGAGCACGATGCCGCAAGGGCTGATGCCGATATCATCCTGGAGCGTCTTGGCAAGCAGTGCGGCCCGAAACCCGCCATAGCTTTCGCCGGCAAGAAACACCGGCGACGCCGTGCGGCCCGCTTGGGCCAGATAGAGCCGGATGAATGCGCCCATCGCGGCGGCGTCCTGGTTGACGCCCCAGAAGCTACGTGCCTCGGTGCCGGGTGCTTCGCGGCTGTAACCGGTTCCGACGGGATCGACAAAGACCAGGTCGGTCATGTCGAGCCAGGTGCTCGAGTTGTCCAAAAGCCGCTGCGGCGGTGGGAGAAAACTTCCATCGGCCGCTGTCGCCATCACGCGTGGACCGAGCGCGCCAAGATGCAGATAGGCGGAAGCCGCTCCGGGACCACCGTTGAATACGAAAGTGATCGGGCGGCGGGGATCAGGTTCCCGGCTTGGCTCGGGACGCAGCGTGTAGGCGACATGAAAGATTTCCGCGGTGACGTCGCCCTTGCCGGATAGCATCGACAGCGTGCCGGCCCTTGCCTGATAGTTGAGCGTGCGTCCCGCGATCACGATCGAATGATCTGAGACCTGGGGCGGCGGGAGCAGCGACAGAACGCCGCCCGAAGGCGACGCCCGCTCGGCCACTTGCGCGTGGCCGTTTGGAAGGCCGCCAACCAGCAGCAGCATAGCAAGGGTGATTTCTAGGAGCTTGGTACGCATGGCGACTCCGCAGCGGAACGACTGCAAGCTATCACGCTGATGGCTCAGCCGAAATCACAGGACTGTGCACGCTCTCGCTGCTGGAAGGAGACCAAGGCTTTCAACGCACGATCTTCACGCACATCGGCGTGCCGATATCGATAAACCGCCCGGTGTCGGCCAGCCGACCCGTGGCCGCATCGCGTGCAAGAATCGAGATGCGGTCGGCGTTCTGGTTGGCCGAGAAGAGATGGCGACCTGAGGGCGTCAGTGCCAGATTGCGCGGCGTAGCGCCCCCGCACGGCGCATTGGTCGACCAGCGCAAGCGTGCCCGTCTGCTGGTCGACGGAAAACACCACGACACTGTCATGGCCGCGGTTGGAGCCATAGAGGAAGCGGCCGTCGGGCGATATCTGGATGTCGGCGCAATGATTGCCGTCGCGCGCCGCGGCCGGCACGGCCGGCTTCGTGTCGATCTCGGTGAGCCTGCCCGACGCTCCGTCCAGCGCAAGCGAGACGACCGTCGAATCCAGTTCGTTCATGACGAACACGAAGCGCCCGCCCGGATGCAGCGCCACGTGACGTGGCCCGGCGCCGGGCGCAAGCGCCGACTCCGCCAGTCTGGTCAGGCCGCCGTCGGGCCCGATGCGGTACGCGACAAGCCGATCGATGCCGAGATCGGCGACCATCGTCACGCCACCGGCAATCGTCTCGGTGACGCTGTGGGCATGGGGACGTTCCTGACGAGCTGCGTCGGGACCAGTTCCGCTATGGGCGACGCTCGACAACGGCGCGGTCAAGCCGCCATCGTCGCGCAGTCCGTAGAGGACGAGCGAGCGATCGGGACCGCCTTCGCCCATGCCGTAATTGGCGACCAGGAGCTTCGTCCCGTCGCGCGTGACGGTGTTGTGCGCCGTGATGCTGCCAAGCGTCGGCTGCTTGTTGATGTAGGAGAGCGCGGCGGTTTGCCTGTCGAAGCGGTAGGCCGAGACCACGCCTTCGCGCCAGGTGAACACTTCGGAGTTGGCATAGACATGGGACCCGTCCGGCGTCACCGACAGGAAGGTCGGATTGTCGACGTCACCCGTCTCGGCCAGTTTCCTCGTCTCCAGCGTCTCCTCGTCGAAACTGTAGACACCGAGTCCAACGCCGCGCGCGCCCTGAAAATAAGGCGCCTCGCGGTTGAGGCTGCCGACGAAGACCAGACAGGCGTCGTTCATCAAATCCTCCCCTGTTCCGCCGGCATCCAGCCGCAGCGGATCGCGGCAAATTTCGCCTGTTCACGCTTGAAACACAATCCCATATGTGAAAATACTATTCACTAGAGAAGATCGACGCGGACCGATCGTGCAATCCAATCTCGACACAAAACCCCAATACAAGGAGATGGGCTGATCCGCGCCAGCTATGAAGTCTTCAAGGGTGAAGGAGAGCTCGTGCTTTATTGCCAGCTCCTGCAACGGTGAAGTGCCGGAATCCGGCCGATTTCGCCGGCAAGACGCAGACATAGGCGATGGCTGCCATTGCCGAATTGCCGCTGACCGGGCTCGTCGTCGTCGACATGAGCCAGTTCCTGTCTGGGCCCTACTGCTCGCTGCGGCTGCTCGACCTTGGCGCCCGCGTCATCAAGATCGAGCGCCCCGATGGCGGTGACCTGTCGCGCCGGCTCTATCTCAGCGACACGGAGATCGGCGGCGATTCCACCATCTTCCACGCCATCAACCGGGCCAAGGAAAGCTTTGCCATCGACCTCAAGGAAGAGGCCGATCTGGCGGCGCTGCGCAGCCTGCTGGCCAAGGCCGACGTGCTGATCCAGAATTTCCGGCCCGGCGTCATCGAGCGCCTTGGCCTTGACTACGAGGCGGTGCGCAAGATCAATCCACGCCTGGTCTATGCCTCGATCAGCGGCTATGGCGAGGAGGGCCCGTGGGTCAAGCGTCCCGGGCAGGATCTGCTGGCGCAGGCGCGTTCCGGCGTGATGTGGCTGAACGGCGACGAGGACCAGGGACCGGTGCCGTTCGGCCTGGCGATCGCCGACATGCTGGCGGGCGCCGCCGCCGCGCAAGGCATCCTTGCCGCACTGGTGCGGCGCGGCGTGACCGGCACCGGCAGCCATGTCGAGACCAGCCTGCTCGAAGCGCTGGTCGATTTTCAGTTCGAGGTGCTGACCACGCATCTCAACGACGGACGCCGCGTGCCGCGACGATCGGCCTTCCGCAGCGCCCATGCCTATCTGTCAGCGCCTTACGGCGTCTATCCGGCCAAGGACGGATATCTGGCGATCGCGATGACGCCGATCCCGAAGCTGGCCGACCTTTTGGAACTCGAACAGCTTGCGCCCTTTCGCGATCAGCCGTCGACCTGGTTCACCGCCCGCGACGAGATCAAGGCGATCATTGCGCAAAAAATCGCGACGAAAGCCGTCGACGAATGGCTTGCCATCCTCGAGCCCGCCGACATCTGGTGCGCCAAGGTGCTGACCTGGCCGGAAATGATGGCCAGCGAAGGTTTTCAGGTGCTCGACATGCTGCAGACAGTGACGCGCGAGGACGACGTCTCGATCCTCACCACGCGTTCGCCGCTGCGGGTCGATGGCGTCCGCGCCAAGGTCGAGCGGGCGGCGCCGCGCATCGGCGAGCACAGCGCAAAGATCCGCGAAGAATTCGGGCTGTGAGCGACGTGACGCTCAAAGGCATGACCTGGAGCCATCCGCGCGGCTACGACCCGATGGTCGCCTGTTCGGGACTGTGGAAGCAGCAGACCGGCGTCACCATCGAATGGGACAAGCGCTCGCTGCAGGATTTCGAATCGTTTCCGGTCGAGGACCTGGCCCGTGCCTACGATTTGATCGTCATCGATCATCCGCATGTCGGCCAGATCACCGCCGAGACTTGTTTGGCGCCGCTCGACGTTGTGGGGCGTGAAGAGGAACGCGCGGCACTGGCGGCAGGCAGCGTCGGCCAGTCCTATCCTAGCTACAACTGGCAAGGCCGGCAGTGGGCGTTTCCGATCGACACGGCCAGCCAGGTGCAGGCGTGGCGGCCGGACATGCTTTCCGCCGCGCCGGCGAACTGGTCCGAGGTGCTCGACCTGGCGCGGCAAGGCCGCGTGTTGCTACCGCTCAGGCCGCCGCATTCGCTGATGGTGTTCTACACGCTTGCCGGCAATCTCGGCAGGCCCGCCGTCGAAGAGCCTGGCGACCACATAAACCCTGACATCGGCGGCCGCGTTTTCGAGATGATGCGCGAGATCGCGGCTCTCGTCGATCCGACCTGCCTTGGCATGGACCCGATCGGCGTCCTGGAGGAGATGGCCAGTTCCGGCACGCGGATCGCCTGCGCGCCGCTGATCTATGGCTACGTTTCCTATTCCATCGCCGGATTCCGCAGCAGCCGCCTTGCCTTCGCCGACATTCCGCCTGCCGGCGACGCCGGTGTAGTCGGGTCGGCGCTCGGCGGAACCGGCATTGCCGTGTCGGCCTTTTCGAAGGCCACGCAAGAGGCCATCGACTTTGCCTACTGGATCGCCAGCGCCGAGGTGCAGCGCGGCCCCTATGCGTCGGCCGGCGGCCAGCCCGGCCATGCCGCAGCCTGGGACGATGCCGCCGTCAACGCAGCCGCCGGCAATTTCTACAAGGACACCCGCGCCACGCTCGAGAGGGCCTGGGTCAGGCCACGCCACGATGGCTACATGGCCTTCCAGCAGGCGGCCTCCGATCGCATCAATCTCGGCCTGACCGAAAGGCACGATGCCGGCCGCGTCGTCGCCGATCTCAATCGCCTGTTTGTGAAGAGTCTCCGGCACCCGGCGCTGAGATGAGGCAGAGTTCGCTAACTTCTCACAAATTCCAAAGCCGCTTCGCATTGGCGGAGAGCAGCTTTTGCCGTTCATCGATGCTTGCACCGCCGAGCAGTGCATGCGTCGCCGCAATCCAGGTCGCAAGCCCGCCGCCAAGCGTGCAGACCGGCCAGTCGCTGCCCCACACGACGCGGTCCCAGCCAAAGCATTCGATCGTGTGCTCGACATAGGAACGCAGCGTTTCGACAGCCCAGGATCCAGCGTCCGCATAGGCGACCACACCGGAAATTTTGCCGACGACGTTCGGGCGCCGCGCAATCTCCGCCATATGCTCGCGCCAGGGATGCTCACTGTTGCCCTTGATGTCGGGCACGCCGCAATGGTCGAGCACGAACTGCACGTCCGGCGCGAGGTCGGCAAGCGCAATCGCCTTGGGGATCTGATGCGGCAGGACGACGAGGTCGAATGTCAGTTTGGTGCCGTCAAGCCGCTTGATGTTTTCGCGAAACAGCACGCCTTCCGAAAGCTCGTCCGGCACGACGTGGAGCACACGGCGAAAACCCCTGACGAAAGGATCGGCGCGCTGGCGCTCGACATAGGCGGCAAAGCCCGGCTCTTCCGGACGGCAGGAGGCTATTGCCCCGCGCAGCAAGCTGTCCTTCTGGTGTGACAGCGCCTTTACGTGACTGGTCTCAGCCTCGATATCGGCTGGATCGACATCGACCTCCATGTGCAACGCGCCCTCTATGCCGGCGCGGCGAGCCTGGACTGCATATTCGTCGTAGGGGAAATCGCGGTTTAGTGCCGGCACGCCGGAGAGCCAGGGATAGCGCAGCGCCGACTGGTCGATCAGATGCAGATGGGTATCGAAGATCATAACGGCGCGCTCCTCTGCATTTTCCCGATCAGGAAATTCTTCGTTCAAACAAGACTCTGTTTCGCCTGCCTGGCCGCGGCTCCCGCCAGTTGCGATAGCTTTTCAGTCGCTGCCAGCAACAGTTCTATCGTCCCGGTGATATCGGGCGCCCTGGGTGCGTTGACCAGAGTTACGTAGGGGATCGACAGCGCCGCGATCGCCCTGCCGTCCGAGCCAAGCACGGGTGCCGACAGGTTGAACACACCGGCGGTCTGCATCGACGCCATCATCTCATAGCCGCGTTCACGAATCTGGTCGAGACGGGCAAAGAAGTCCGGCGATTGAGGCGGCTTGTGGGTGCTGCGCAGATGTTCGGAGATCATCATCCGCCGCTCTTCCGACGAGCGGAACGCCAGCAGCACATGTCCGGAGCCGGTGTCGAACAGGCTGACATGCGCGCCGACGCGTATCGAGATGCCCCAATAGTCCGGCGCCTCCTGCTGGGCGATCACCACCGCAGAACCGCGGTCGAAGACGACAAGCTGGTTTGACTGCTGCGAGGCCTCGGCAAGCTCACGCATCAGCGGCGTCGCATAGGAAACCAGCCGCCGCACCGGCGCGTGCAGTTGCGCCAGGCCAAACAGCTTGAGCGTCAGCGAGTAACGGTCGCCATCCAGCCGCGTGACGTAGCCGCGCCGCACCAGCCGGTCCAGCATGCGGTAGAACTCGTTGGGGCTGCGGTCGAGCTTTTTGGCGATTTCCGCCTGGGTCAGGCCGCCATCGACGCCGGCCAGAAGCTCAAGGATGTCGAGACCCTTGTCGAGCGCCGGCGCGCGATAGCGGTCATCGTCCTCGTCCTCCGCCATAGTCACTCCCCGTGGTCAGCATCCGAAAGGACCATCGGCTTGGTGATTGTGTAAATTATTTGTTTGTATGTAAATAGTGGGCAGATCACCGCCGGTGCAACGCAACACATCGCGGCATTCATAACGACCATAGTGAAACAGGAGCCGGATATGCAGCGGATGGCAATGGTGCTCGGCCTCAAGCCGGAAAAGGTCACCGAATATGTGCGGCTTCACGCAGCCGTCTGGCCTGAAGTGCTGGCGATGATTTCCGCCTGCAACATCAGGAACTATTCGATCTATCTCAAGGAGCCGGAGCACCTCTTGTTCAGCACTTTCGAGTACCACGGCACCGACTATGCCGCCGACATGGCGAAGATGGCCGCCGATCCCAAGACGCAGGAATGGTGGGCGCTGTGCATGCCTTGCCAGGAGCCGCTGCCGACCCGCAAGGAGGGCGAATGGTGGGCATCGATGGACGAAGTCTTCCATCATGACTGATGGCGTTTTCGACCCAGCCTCGCTCTCCCAGTCCTGGGCGAAGCCATCGAAGCCGCGGCCGATCGTGATTTTCGGCGCCGGCTCGATCGTCGGCGACGCGCATTTCCCGGCCTATGGGAAAGCCGGCTTTCCGGTCGCCGGGCTTTTCGATCCAGACCACGCCAAGGCGGAAAAACTCGCGGCCAACTGGGGCGTCACCGCTTACCGGTCGATCGAGGAGGCTACTTCAATCGACGGCGTCATCTTCGACCTGGCGACGCCGCCGGCTCATCATGCCGGCGTGCTCAGGGCGTTGCCCGACGGCGCCGTAGCGCTGATCCAGAAGCCGATGGGCAGCGACCTCAGCGAGGCGAGCGAGATCCTCGGAACCTGCCGCGCCAAAAACCTGAAAGCGGCTGTGAATTTCCAGCTTCGCTTCGCACCGATGATGCTGGCTCTCAGGGATGCGATCGCCAGGGGCTGGCTGGGCGACGTCGTCGACTTCGACGCCTGGCTGGCGCTGGCGACACCCTGGCAGCTGTGGGAATTCCTGCTGAAGGCGCCGCGCGTCGAGATCGCCATGCACTCGATCCATTATCTCGACCTGATCCGGCAATTGCTCGGCGATCCCAGGGGGATTCACGCCAAGACGCTCGGTCATCCCGACCATAAGGTCGCGCAAACCCGCACCAGCGCGATCCTCGACTATGGCGACACAGTGCGCTGTGCGCTGTCGATCAATCATGATCATAAATTTGGCCGAAAACACCAGGCCTGCGAGTTCCGCATCTGCGGAACCGAGGGCGCCGCCTATCTCAAGCTCGGGCTCAACCTCGACTATCCGCGCGGCGAGCCCGATATCCTTGAAATCTATCCGAAGGGCGGCTCAGACTGGGTCACGGTGCCGCTCGTCGGCGAATGGTTTCCGGACGCCTTTGTCGGCCGCATGGCCAATGTCCAACGCCACGCATCAGGCGAAGACGCCGAGCTTGTCAGTTCCGTCGAGGACGCCTGGAGCACAATGGCGCTGGTCGAAGCTGCCTACCAATCGAGCGCGGCGCCGGCAACACCGATCGCGGCGAGGCCCTGACATGGAGCAGACTGTCTATTTCGAGGATTACCAGATCGGCTCGTCGCGTATGACCAGCGGGCGCACCATCACCGAGACCGACTTCGTCGTGCATGCCGGCCATACCGGCGATTTCTTCCCTCACCACATGGACGCCGAGTTCATGAAGACGACGCCGTTCGGCCAGCGCATCGCCCATGGCACGCTGGTCTTCTCGGTCGGCGTCGGACTGACGGCAAGCGTCATCAACCCTGTCGCGTTCTCCTATGGCTATGACAGGTTGCGCTTCATCAAGCCGGTGTTCATCGGCGATACGATCAAGACCCGCACCACCATCTCGGCCAAGCAAGACGACCCAAAGCGGCCGGAGTCGGGTCGCGTCATCGAGCGCTGCGAGGTGATCAACCAGCATGGCGATGTGGTCCTGGTTGCCGACCACATCTACATCGTCGAGCGCCGCGACAAGCCCAACAGCGCTTAAGGGCTCCAGCGATCCGGTCCGCCGCATTGATGACCGCTCCCGGCGGACGGTTCGTCAAAGCGGAAAGCGCGCCCGCGAGGGCCGCTTCGGTTACTTGCTCGTCGGGTCGACCGGGGTTTTGGAGCCTCGCCTGGGTCGGCGGATGGCTCTCACCTTGCGGCTGTTTCCACCGCCGCAGAAGAACTGATCGCCACCATCGGACTCGAGCCCCGACACGCCTGTTCCAGGCGGCATATCAAGCTTCTCCAGGACCTTTCCGGTTTCAGGATCTATCCGCCTGACGTCGCTCTCGTCACCTTCCCAGGTGCCGTGCCAGAGTTCGCCGTCGATCCAGGTGACCCCTGTGACGATACGGTTGGAATCGATTGTGCGAAGAACTGCCCCTGTCTGGGGGTCGATCTGATGGATTTTGCGACCGCGATTCTGCCCCACCCAAAGTGAGCCTTCGGCCCAGGCGAGTCCGGAGTCGCCGCCGCCACCTGGCGCCGGAATCGTGGCGAGTACGCGGCCAGTGTTGGGATCGATCTTCTGAATGCGATCTTCGGCGATCTGGAACAGGTGCTGGCCGTCGAAGGCCGTTCCTGCGTGCGCGGCGACATCGATCGCGCGCACCACCTTGCCGCTCGCAGGATCCAGGGCGTTCAGTCTGTCTCCTGACGCAAACCAGACGTGCTGACCGTCGAACGTAACCCCAGCCACCTGGTCGACACCCGGAAAGGGTCCATATTCGCGGAGGACTTCGGCTGCAGATCGTTTCATGCTTCTCCTCCAGGCTCAGATCTGTTGACTTGTCCACGACACTAGTAACCCGACAGTGAGCCGGGGAGTAACAAGATTGTCGGGAATCCCGGCACCGGCGGGGTCATCCAGCGGCGCGCTCGCCCGCGGCCGAACGACTGCACCTTGCCTGCTGCCGCAAGCTGCTCGAGCGAGCGCTGCACGGTGCGCGAGCTGGCTCCGAGCGCAATTGCGAGCGCCGAGCTCGACCACGACTCGCCGTCGGCGAGGAAGGCGAGCACCGCTGCATGCGGCTCGTCGGCGGGCGGCGCCAGCACCACGACATCGCGTGGGCGGCGCGGCTTAAGCGCAAAGCCTCGCTTGGTCGCGCTCACATCCGCCAGTGACCGCAACTCCACCCGAAGCCGACCGACTTCGACCCGCAACCGGGCGCGATGCGATTCATCGGCGTGCTTGCCGCCGAAGGCGCGTGCGACGAGCGTGCTCCGCGGCACATCTGCGGGCCAGGCTTCGCCCAGCGTGCGCGCAAGCGCGAACAGGACCGGGCGCGTCGCGAGCGAGACGATCATGCCGGCGTCCCGCATGACATTGCGGCAGGCGTCGACGACGAGCGCCCCCGACGCCAGCAGCGCTTCGACCTCCTCGAGCAGGAGCGGGCGCTCCACACCGCGCGCGATCAGCCGCGCCGCGGGCGTGTTCATCACCAGGGATGCGCCTTCAACCTCGGCCGTCAGCGCTGGAATGTCCGCCTGGCCCGCCGCGTGCGCGGCCCGCCCGAGCGCAGCGCGCGCCGCCTTGGTGCGGAGGCGGCGTATCGCGATCCCCGCAATCACCAGCTCGTGGGCGGCCCTCGACGCGGGTGGGAGCGTTGTCGGGTCGAAGCCAGCCAGCCTGCCCTCCGCCTCATCGAGGCGTCCGATCAGGAGCAGGCGCCGCGCTTCGAGATTGCGCGCATGCGCGGCATTGACGTGGTCGCCGTGTTTTTCAAGCGTCGACCGCGCGGCGTCGAGTGCCTTCGCCGGCCAGCCGAGGTCGCGCGAAACGAGCGCGATCTCGGCTTCGGCGACGACGCACCTCGCGCGTGCCACCGCCTCTCTCGGACCGAAGGCGCGCGCAGCACTTTTGAGAAGAGCCTTTGCTCGGACGAGATCGCCGAGCTGCGCCATCGCGATGCCGCGCAGCGCAAGCGCAGGCGCATCCTCACGCAGGGCGACCCGCTTCAAAGCGCCAAGAGGATCACCCGTCGCAAGGGCGCGCGCCGCAGCGGTGATCAGCGAGTCCATCGGAATCCCGTCACACTTGTCACTCTCACCTTTCGATGTCCGGTCCTAATCTATCTCAGCACCAACAACCAGCGCGCCGTGTCGAAAAGGTATGACGTCTCGATGACACTCCACCCCGACCAGAAAATGCCGCCCGAAGGCAGCGGATCTGCCGATTTCCCAAGCGACGAAGTCGCCGCCCGTGGCGCGGCCCGACTGGCTATCGCTGGCGGCCGCGCCCACCTTCGCAATCATGGCGCTGCTGACGGCCGTTACCGGTGATGCCGACATGATCTGCGCGGCGCAAGATGCGTCGCCGCTGAACGAAATGGCGATGATGTACCTGCTGATGAGCGCCTTCCATTTTGCACCCTGGCTGAAGCTGGTCGCCGGCCGACGAAGCGGTGCCCACCGGTCGTGACCCGGGCGTGCGCCAGGTCAAACGTGAATTACAGAGTTCCGCCGGATAGGTTGACCTCGCCTGCATGACGCATCATGCGGCGAAAGCTCATCGAGATATGGGCTCGCCTGATGTGCCCGATCGACTCCCAGTCGCCGATCTCGGCGGCGGCAAGCACCTCTTCCATTTCGCGGCGGAACGCAGTGAACTCCTCGACCAGGCCCAACTGCGGCATCATCTTCAGGACGACGCGCGCGACCTGAAAATACAGGCGCTCGCTGATCTCGCGCAGCGGCTGGTTGCCGGTCATCGCGGTGAGCTCGTAGAAAAAATCCATGTTGAGGCGCAGGAAAGCGCGCTGGTCGGGATTGAGCACATCGGAATCGCAGCGCGCGATGAGTGCCCTTATCCGGTCGAGGTCGTCCGCCGTGCGCGGGATCGGCGAAAGCTTGCCGACGAGGAGCGCCAGCTCCAGGCGCAAGTGATAGACCTGCTGCAATTCCTCGATGTCGACGTCGGTGACGATCGTGCCGACGCCATGGACGGATTGAACCAGACCCTCGGATTCGAGGCGCGCCAGGACACGGCGAACCGGCGTGCGGCTGATCTGGAATTCCTGGGCAAGCTCTTCCTCGGAGAGATGGCTGCCGGGCGCATAGTCGAGCAGGCAGATGCGGTCGCGCAATATCCGGTAGATACGCTCGAACCGCTCCCGCGCCGAGAGCGGGCGCGGCGGTGCGGCGGTCGCGGCCAGGGGCGCGGCATCCGTCTCAAGCGTCATCCAGCCTCCAGGACAGCGTGCAGGAACTGCCGCGTCCGCTCGTTCTTGGGGGCGCCGAACAACTCGCCTGGCGGCCCCTGCTCGCAGATCTTGCCGGCATGGAAAAAGCAGACGCGATCGGAGAATTCCTTGGCAAATCCCATCTGGTGGGTGACCATCAACATGGTGAGGTCATGTTCCCTGCCGAGTTTTCGGATGACTTCAAGCACTTCGCCGACGAGTTCGGGATCGAGTGCCGAGGTCACCTCGTCGAACAGCATGATCTTGGGCCGCATGGCGCAAGCCCGGGCGATGGCGACACGCTGCTGCTGGCCGCCGGAAAGCTGCGAGGGATAGTGGTCCTTCTTCTCCGACAGGCCGACCATGTCGAGCAGCTCGGCCGCACGCGCCTCGGCATCGGCCCGCTTCATGCCGAGCACGGTTATCGGGGCCTCGATGCAGTTCTGCATCGCCGTCATGTGCGGGAACAGGTTGAACGACTGGAACACCATGCCGATCTTGGCGCGGATCTTGCGGATGTGCGCGAGATCGGCGGGAACAAGCTTGCCGTTCCTCTCCATGTGGGTGAGCGGCTCGCCTTCGACCCAGATGACGCCGTCATTGATCGTCTCCAGCGTCATCAGCATGCGCAGCACCGTGGTCTTGCCGGAGCCGGACGGCCCGATGATGGAGACCTTCTCGCCGCGTGCTATGTCCAGATTGAGCCCGTCGAGAACGGTCAGCGCGCCGTAGCGTTTCGAAACATTGTCGAAGCGGACCATCGGTTGTTCCGTCATCGCATGGTCCTCCGGTTGAGCAAGCCTTCGAGGGAGCGAATGAGCGCAGCAGAAACCAGGCTCATGGCAAGGAAGAAAAGGCCGACCAGCGTCATCGGCTCAGTGTAGCGGAAGGTTTCGGAGCCGATGATCTTGGCGGTCTGCATCAGCTCCAGCACGGCGATTGCGGAAAGCAATGGCGTCTCCTTGAACAAGGCAACCAGATAGTTGCCGAGCGCCGGAACGATCGGCGGGATCGCCTGCGGAATGATGATGTCGCGGAACGTCGTCCAGGCTGACAGATTGAGTGCGACCGAGGCTTCCCACTGGCCGCGATGGATGTTGTCGAAACCGGCGCGATAGACCTCCGAACAATAGGCAGCGTAGTGGATACCGATGGCAAGCACCCCGGCGGTGAAGGCGTCGAGCACGACACCGAATTTCGGAAAGACGAAATAGAGAAAGAATATCTGGATCAGCAAGGGGGTCGACCGGATCAGTTCGACCAGCACCGAAATCGTCCAGCCGGTCCACGGCACGGCGATGCGGACCACCGCCAGCACCAGGCCAAGCGAGGCGGCAAGCGCAAACCCGATCAGCGTCGCCTCGATGGAAACGATGGCAGCGCTGGCGAGCACCGGCAGGATTTCAAAAGCAAATGCCCAGTCCCAGATCATGCTGCCTTCCCCCGCGCCAATCCGAGCGAAGCCCGCCTTTCGAGAAGCCGCATGCCGATGGTCACGACCAGCGACATTGCCAGGTACATCAGCAGGACGAGGGTGAAGATCGGAATGGTCTTGAACGTGTTCTGGTTCATTTGCTGCGCCTTGAAGGCGAGGTCCGAGAGCGTGATCAGCGAGACCAGCGCTGTCGATTTCAAAAGCTCGATGAACAGATTGCCCCAAGGCGGGATCATGGCGACGAAAGCCTGCGGCAGGATGATCCGGCGCAGCATCTGGGGGCGGCTCATGTTCAATGCGGTAGACGCCTCCCACTGTCCGCGGGCGACGGACTGGATCGCGCCGCGCACGACTTCCGATCCGTAAGCACCAACGTTCAGGCCGAGCGCCAGGACAGCAACCAGGAATGCGTTGAGCGTGACACCGAATTGCGGCAGCACGAAAAACAGCCAAAACAATTGCACCAGCGCCGAGGTGCCGCGGAAGATCTCGACATAGACCGTGGCCAGCCATTTGAGCGGCGCCGGGCCATACATCCTTGCCAGCGCCGCCAGCACGCCCATGACGATTGCCAGCAGGCTGCCGAGGATAGCGATCTCGATCGTCAGGACCGCGCCTTGCAGCAGCCCCGGCATAAACACTTTGAAAGATTCCTGTGTTGCCAAGGCACCGATCACGACAAGCGCGACGACCAGCATGGCAACGAGCGTACGGATTCCCATGCGGATTCCCCCAGGAAAAAAGGGGCGGCGCTTTCGCGCCGCCAGCAGTTGGGAGCCTATTTGCCCGCGCAAAGCTCCGCGGTGGTCTTGTTGGGCAGGTAGTCCTTGCCGAAGCCGAGCGGCTCGACCAGCGCGATGTGCTCCGGCGAACCGAGGAACGTCTTCAGCTCGGCGTTGAACGCCTCCTGCAGATCGGTATCTTCCTTGCGGAAGCCGAAGCCGCCATGGCCTTTCACCGACTTGCCGGCAACCTCGCCGAACGGCTTGGTCGATTCGACGCCGTCGGCCTTCTTGGCCATGTCGGCGATCGAAAGAGCGGTTAGTGCGGCAGCGTCGGCACGGCCCGACTGGACGGCGGCGACCAGACTGGACTGGTCGGGCAAGGCAACGATCTGCCCTGCGGCGACACCGGCGTCCTTGGCATAGCCGCCCTCGACGGCGCCGGCCATCACGGCGAGCTTGAGATCCGGGTTTTCCTTGATGCTGGAAAAGTCCTTCACGCCCTTTGGATTGCCTTTTGCCACCAGCATCGCCTGACCGATGCCGTAGGACGGCTCGGAGAAATTGATCTCGGCACAGCGCTTCGGATTGATGAACATGCCGGCGGCGATGATATCGAAGCGGCCGGCCTTGAGACCTGGGATAAGCGAGCCGAATTCGGTCAGCACGCCGTCAACCTGCGCGATCCCCATCTTGGCGAGCACCGCCTTGGCAACTTCCGGCGCTTCGCCGGTCAGCTTGCCGTCAGGCGTGGCGTAACCGAACGGCGCCTCGTTGGCAAAGCCGACGCGGATATAGCCGTCCTTCTTGGCCTGTTCGAGGGTGGTTTCCGCATAAGCGGGCAGCGCCGTGAATGATGTCGCGGCAAGCGCGAGGCAGGCGGCGGCTTTCACGACCATCCGGCGCGATATCGATGATTTGAACATGCTTTTCTCCCATTGAACAACTGACTGATATTCCCGGGCGCGGCCTTCTTCGAGGTCGACACCTACCTGTCAAGACGTATACAACTGCCCTAGACATTGTGCAAGCTAAGATATAAAAGCTACAGAAATCTGGTAATAATTCGTAATCAGACCACACATTATTGCCAGTTGTGCACAATTTAAGAAAAAACCAGCGTACTGGCAGGTGGGATTTCGGTGGCGAGCGCGAGCGGTTTCGGGACTTTCACGCAAGCGGAGTATGCGCAGCGCCTGGCCGGCGTGAAGTCACGCATGGAGAAGGCCGGCTTCGACCTCATCATCTGTCAGGACCCAGCTAATATGTGCTGGCTGACCGGCTATGACGGATGGTCGTTCTATGTTCCGCAATGCGTGCTCGTCCATCTCAGGGAAGACCGGCCGATCTGGTTCGGCAGGGCGCAGGACGCCAGGAGCGCACGCCTGACCACCGGCCTGCCGGAGAAGAACATCGTGCCGTTCGCGGAACGGCTGGTGCAGCAGCCCGTCGAACACCCCTATGACGAACTCGCCCAGCTGATCCGGTCGCGTGGCTGGGGAAACGCCCGCATCGGCGTCGAGATGGACGCGCATTATTACACCGCGCGCTGCCATGCCCATCTCGTCAGCGGGCTGCCTGACGCGCACTTCGCCAACAACCACGATCTCGTCAACTGGGCGCGACTGGTCAAGTCCGAAGCCGAGCTGGTGCTGATCCGCGAGGCCGGTGCGATCTGCACGCACGCTATGAAACGCGCCATCGAAACAATGCGGCCCGGCGTGCCGCAGAACCATGTCATTGCGGAAATCTATCACGCACAGATCACGGGCGTGCCCGGAGCGGGCGGCGACTATGCCGCGATCTGTCCGCTGATGCCCGTCGGCGAGGGCACCAGCACGCCGCATCTGACCTGGTCCGACGCGCCGCTGCCGGACAGCGGCCTCGCCATACTGGAGATCGCCGGGGTGCGGCGGCGCTATCATGCGGCGCTGACGCGGACCGTACATTTCGGCAAGCCGCCGCAAGCCCTCGTCGACATGGCCAAGGCGATCGTCGAGGGCGTCGACGCCGGCCTCGAGAAGGCGCGCCCCGGCTGCACCGCCGAAGAGGTGGAAGCCGCCTGGCAGGCCGTGCTGAGGAAGAATGGGCTAAAGAAGGAGAGCCGCGTCGGCTATCCGGTCGGGCTCGCCTACCCGCCCGATTGGGGCGAACGCACCGCAAGTCTTCGTCCCGGCGACATCACCGAGATGCAGTCCGGGATGTGCTTCCATTTCATGGCCGGCGTTTGGCTCGACGATTTCGGCATCGCCATCTCGGAATCCTTCGTCGTCACAGATCGCGGCGGCGAACGCCTCTGCGACGTGGCGCGCGAACTCATCGTCATCGACTGAGCATGGGACTGGAAGCCGGTCACTGACGAAAGATCATGCCGGCAACGAAACCGGTAACCAGCACGAGGACGCCTGATGGACCGTAATCCGTTTTCCGAAGCCGAAATCGCCGGCCGCCTTGTCAGGGTCCGCACGGCGCTGGCCGAGCGCGAGCTCGACGCGGCGGTCTTTGCTTCGCCGGAGAACGTCTTCTACCTCACCGGGCTCGATCACTGGGGATATTTTGCCCCTCACCTGCTGATCGTCCCACTCGAAGGGAAACCTGTCCTGGTCACCCGCTCGATGGAAAGGGTGACGATCGAGAAACAGGTGACGGCAGCGGAATTCCGCGGCCATTCCGACAGCGAAACGGCGGCCGACCTTGCCGCGCGGGTGCTTGCGGAGCTCAGCCTGTCCGGTAAGCGGATCGGCCTCGAATACTGGACGGCCGGCCTCAGCCATGGGCTTGCCGTCGCCCTGCAGACGCAGGCCGGTGCCAGATGGAGCGATGTTTCCGGGCTGGTCGACAAGATGCGGCGGGTGAAGAGCGCCGAGGAACAGGCGCTGATGCGTCAGGCGGCACAAGTGACCGACGCCGCCGCCGGCGCCGCGATCGCCGCGATCTCGGACGGCGCCTCCGAACAGGAGGTCGCGGCCCAATGCGTGTCAGCAATGATCCGCGCCGGCGGTCATGCTCCGGGCTTCGGCCCGTTCATCCGCCCGGCCGCCCGCCTGGGCGAGGAGCACACGACCTGGGGCGACAAGATCTACCGCAAGGGCGAGCCGGTGTTCGTCGAACTGTCCGGCTGCATTTCGCGCTATCACGCGCCGCTCGGCCGGCTCGTTCGCATCGGCCATATCAGCGACGAAGACGCCGCGATGGCGGAGGTGACCGCCAGGGCGTTCGATGCCGTCGTCGAGGCACTCAGGCCCGGCGCCAGGGCGCGCGACGTCTACGCCGCCTGGCAGACCGTCGCCGACGAGGCCGGTCTTTCCCACTATCGCCGCCATCACTGCGGCTATCTGGTCGGCGCCGGCCAGCCGCCATCATGGACCGGCGGCAATTCGGTGACCGGCTTGAGGCACGATTCCGATCTCGAAATCGAGACCGGGATGAGCTTCCACATCCTGTCGTGGCTGATGGGCACCGGTCGCGGCGATGACTTCGTCTCCAACACCGTGCTTCTGACCGATGCGGGCGCCGAAGTGCTTACCCGCACGCCGGCCGGCCCGATCGTTCGATAGGCCGCAGGCATGGCGCGCTACTCGGCATTTTCGATTTTCCGCAACGCGCTGTCTGGCCAGAAGAACTGGCAGCGCGCCTGGCGGGCAGCGGAGCCAAAACCTTCCTACGACGTGATCGTCATCGGCGGCGGTGGACACGGCCTCGCTACCGCCTTCTACCTCGCCGAGAACCACGGCATCCGCAACGTCGCGGTGCTCGAAAAGGGCTATGTCGGCGGCGGCAATGTCGGCCGCAACACCACCGTCATCCGCTCCAACTACCTGCTCGACGGCAACACCCAGTTCTACGAATTCTCGATGAAACTCTGGGAGAACATGTCGCGGGCGCTGAACTTCAATGTCATGTTCTCGCAGCGCGGCCAGCTCGTCACCGCGCATTCCGCCGACCAGCTCGACGGCTTCAGCCACCGCGCCAACATCATGCGGCTGAACGGCATCGATGCCGACATCCTTGACCGCGACGAGGTGCGCCGTCTCGTGCCCTATCTCGATTTTTCCGATACGGCCCGCTTTCCGATCCATGGCGCTATCTTCCAGGGCCGGGCGGGCACGGCGCGCCACGACGCCGTCGCCTGGGGCTATGCGCGCGCCGCCGACGGCCATGGCGTCGACATTATCCAGAACTGCGAGGTGACCGGCTTCCTCCGCGACGGCGACAGGATCGTCGGCGTCGAAACGACGAAAGGCCGGATCGGCGCCGGCAAGGTCGGCCTCGCTGTTGCCGGTCATACATCCGTGCTCGGCGCCAAGGCCGGCCTGGACCTGCCGATCGAAAGCCACGTCCTGCAGGCCTTCGTCACCGAGCCGCTGAAGCCGTTGGTAGACCACGTCGTCGCCTATGGCGCCGATCATTTCTACGTCAGCCAGTCGGACAAGGGCGGGCTGGTCTTCGGCGGCAATCTCGACGGCTACAATTCCTACGCCCAGCGCGGCAATCTGGGCGTCGTGCGCGAAGTGGCGGAGGCGGCGATTGCGCTGATGCCGTGTATTTCCCGCGTCCGCCTGCTGCGCCATTGGGGCGGCGTCATGGACATGACGCCCGATGCCAGCCCGATCATCTGCCCGACGCCGATCGAGGGGCTCTATCTCAACGGCGGCTGGTGCTATGGCGGCTTCAAGGCGACGCCGGCTTCCGGCTGGTGCTTCGCCCACACGATCGCCACCGGCAAGCCGCACCCGTTGATCGCAGCCTACGGGCTCGATCGTTTCCGCACCGGCCACACGCTCGACGAGGCCGGCGCCGGCCCCTCAGCCTGGCTGCAATAGGAGGCGCAAGACAATGCTGCGCATCGAATGCCCCTGCTGCGGTCTGCGCGACCATGACGAGTTCCGCTACGGCGGCGACGCTTCCGTCACGCGTCCGGCCCACGACGATCCAGATCCAGAGGCCTGGTACCGTTACGTTTATATCAGGGCAAATCCGGCTGGCCTGCACCGCGAATTCTGGCAGCACGTGATCGGTTGCCGCCAATGGCTGGTGGTCGAACGCGACACGCGCAACCACGCCATCGCATCCGTCGATCTCGCCAGGCAATTGTCGGCCAGGAAACCACCCGCCAGGAAATCACCGGCATGAGTTCGAACCACAAGCGGCTGTCGATGGGTGGCCGTATCGACCGCGAGCGGCCGGTCGAGTTTACCTTCGACGGCCGGAGCCTGATCGGATATCGCGGCGACACGCTTGCCTCCGCCCTGCTCGCCAACGGCGTCACGCTGGTCGGGCGCAGCTTCAAATATCATCGTCCACGCGGCATTTTATCCGCCGGGGCCGAGGAGCCGAATGCGCTGGTCACGCTCGCAACCGCAGGCAGGCGCGAACCGAACCTGCCGGCGACGACGCTGGAACTCGCTGACGGCCTAATCGCTGAAAGCCTGAACCGCTGGCCATCGCTTGCCTTTGACGTGCAAAGCGTCAACGGCCTGCTGGCGCCGTTCCTTTCGGCCGGCTTCTACTACAAGACCTTCATGGGTCCGACGCGCCGCGCCTGGATGTTCTACGAGCACTTTATCCGCAAGGCGGCCGGGCTCGGTAGAGCCGGCACCGACCCTGATCCCGGCCGCTACGATATCAGTCATGCCTTTGCCGATGTCGCAATCGTCGGCGGCGGCCCAGCGGGATTGTCGGCGGCGCGCGCTGCCGCAGCGGCCGGCGTGCGGGTGGCGCTGATCGAGCAGGATTTCCTGCTCGGCGGCCAGCTTCTGGCGGAGCCGTCCGACAGCGCAGCGGACGCATGGTTGAGACAGGCCGAGGCCGAGCTGGAGAGCTCCGAACCCGTCACTCTGATGAAGCGGACAACCGCTTTCGGCATCTATGACGGCAATGTCATCGGACTGATCGGGCAACGCGACCCAAGCAATCCGCAGCTGGCCGGCGAAGTGCTGCAGACATTGACCATGCTTCGCGCCCGCTCGATCGTTTTCGCCACCGGCGCCATCGAGCGACCAATGGTATTCTCGAACAACGACCGACCCGGCGTGATGCTTGCGTCGGCCGCCCGGACCTACCTCAACCGTTTCGCCGTCCTGCCCGGCAAGAAAATAGTCGTCGCCACCAGCAATGACGGCGCTTGGCGCACCGCCTTCGACTATGCCGCAGGCGGCGCAGAGGTGACGGTTGCCGATCTGCGTGCAGCGCCGCCCGCCGCACTTGCCGCAGAAGCCGCACGGCTCGGCGTGGTGGTGCGGGCCGCAACGCGCATCGTCGACCTTAACGGCGGCCATGCCGTCAGGCGTGCAACGCTCAACGGACCGGACGGCCAGTCCGAGGCCGCCTGCGACCTGGTCTGCGTGTCCGGCGGCTGGTCGCCGACCGTGCATCTCACCTCGCACCTTGGCGTCAAACCTCAATATCGAGACGACATTGGCGGCTTCGTGCCGGGCGCGTTTCCGGCAGACCGGTTCGGCGCCGGCTCGATGATGGGAACTTATTCGACCGCCAGTGCCATCGAGGACGGTCATCGCGCCGGCACCGCGGCAGCATGCGGCAAGTCGGCGCCGGTGCCTGCTCCGTCGAAACTCGATCTCGGCGAGACCGCCGCGGCCCCGCTTCGCGAGGCCCTGGCCGCTGGACGTGGAAAGGCCTTCGTCGATTTCCAGATGGACGTGACGACCGGGGATATCGAGCTCGCCCATCGCGAGGGCTATCAATCGGTCGAGCACCTGAAGCGCTACACCACGCTTGGCATGGGCACCGACCAGGGCAAGACCAGCAATTTTTCGGCGCTTGCCGCGATGGCGGCCCTGCGCAACACAACCATCCCCGAGACCGGCGCCACGACCTTTCGACCGCCCTATACGCCGGTCGCCATCGGTGCGCTTGCCGGGCGCGCCATCGGCCATCATTTCAAGCCGATCCGCCGCACGCCGATGCACGACTGGCACATGGCGAACGGCGCCGAGATGCTGGAGGTCGGGCTCTGGATGCGGCCCTATTTCTACAGGCAATCCGGGCTCGACGTGAACGAAGCGTATGTCGCCGAAATGCGGAGTGTGCGCCAGACCGCTGGCCTGATGGACATCTCCACTCTCGGCAAGATCGACGTCCAGGGCCCGGATGCCGCGATTTTCCTCGATCGCATCTACGCCAACGGCTTTGCCAAACTGCCGGTTGGCCGTGCGCGCTACGGCGTCATGCTGCGCGACGACGGCATCGTCTTCGACGACGGCACCACGACGCGGCTGGCCGAGAACCGGTTCTTCATGACCACCTCGACCGCCAAGGCCGCCGACGTGCTGTCGCGGCTTGAATTCCTGCTCGATATGGCCTGGCCGGATTTGCGCGTAGCCGTGACCTCGGTGAGCGATGAATGGGCGGCGATGTCGGTTGCGGGACCGAAAAGCCGTGCAATTCTTGCTGCGGCATTTCCCGCTCTCGATGTTTCCGACGCGGCACTTGCGCATATGGGATTGCTCGAAAGCGAATGGCAGGGCCGTGCGCTCCGCATCCTGCGTCTCAGTTATTCCGGCGAGCGCGCCTACGAAATCTATGTCGGCGCAACTGCCGGTGAACAGCTTTGGAGCCGCCTGCTCGAAGCTGGCAGGCCGCTCGACTTGAAACCTTACGGCGTCGAGGCGCTCGGCGCGCTGCGCGTCGAAAAGGGCCATGTCGCCGGACCTGAAATCGATGGGCGCACGACGCTCGACGATCTTGGCCTCGGCCGCATGGCGGGCAAGCGTACCGGCTTCGTCGGCGACGTGCTGCGACGGCGCCCCGCCTTCCAGGCGCCCGACCGCCAGCGCCTGGTCGGACTGGAATGCATCGAAGAGGGGAAACTCCTTCGCGGTGGTGCCATCCTGTTCCTGCCGGGCGAGATGCCTTACGGCCACGGGCGCGGCCGCGTGACCTCCGTCACCTTCAGCCCTGAACGCGGCCACTATGTCGGGCTGGCCTTGCTTGCCGGCGATGTCGGCAGCGAAGGAAGCGAGGTCGTGGCCGTCTATCCGATGAAAGCCGAAACGGTCCGTGCCCGCGTCGTCTCGCCGATATTCCTCGATCCGCAGGGGGAGCGACTGCATGGCTAGCCCGGATTTCAGCCTGTCCGTGGTCGATTGCCCACTCATCCAGATCGAGGGCTGGGACGGCACGCTGGCGCAATTCGAATCGAACCTTTCGGCATCACTCGGCACGAAACTTCCTGCCTCGGTCGGAGAGACGGTCCGTCACAAAGGTTTTCTCGTCATCCGCGTGGCGCCTCGCCGCTTGTGGCTGGCTCTCGACGACGGCGCGCAAGCATCTCCGCTTGCCGTCGACCCGGATCTCGGCTGTTCGGTTTCTCTCGGCGAGGGTCGCGTGCGTTTCAGAATGGCCGGGGCGGACATCGCAGGAGTGCTCTCCAGATGCATCGCCGTCGATTGGTGCGCGCCGGCGGCCGCCCCGGGCCGCGCCGTGCTGACATCCTTGCACCATGTGCCCGTGCTGTTCCTGCGCACCGGCGAGACCGCGTGCGAACTCATCGTGCCGCGAAGTTTTTCGCAAAGCCTCTCGGACTGGGTTGCCGGACTGGATTGCTGACGCCGCTGGTAGGGAAAGGACCAGGGCGCGAGCGCTCGTCTCAGGCGGCGCTCCACGGTCTTGCCCCTTGGATGATCTCTTGAGCACGTTCGGCAAAGCGACCGGCGAGCGGCGACTTGCTGGCGGCATCGGCCGACGCCGCGCTGCCTGCCCGCGCCCGGTCGGCGATGCCGACGAAGATCACAGCGAAACGGAACAGTGAAAAAACCAGGTGGAAGCGTTGCAGGGGCGCAGTGGGCACGGCATGCGTGAAATAATGGTCGAGGAATTCGCGCTGGCTGGGGATGCCGAGGGCGGCATGATCGAGGCCGAGGATGCCGCCATATTCGTCCGGGGTCGAATGCCAGGTCATCGAGCAAAAGCCGAGATCGGCGAGCGGATGGCCGACCGTCGACAGCTCCCAATCGAGAATGCCGATCACCTCCGGCTTGCCGGGATGGAACAGCAGATTTCCGAGGCGGAAGTCGCCATGGGCGATCGACACGCGTCCATCATCCGTGGGCAGATGCTGCGGCAACCAGTCGGCGACCGCTTCGAGTGCCGGAATTCTGTCACTCGGCGATTCCCTGAGCTGCCGGGTCCAGCGGCCAATCTGGCGCTCGAAATAGTCGCCGGGCCGGCCGTAGTCGCCGAGACCGACCGCGTCGGGACGGACAGCATGCAGTTTGGCCATCGCTTCGGCCATGCCGAAATAGATGGCGCGTCGCTCCGCGGGTGAAAGGCCCGGCAGCGAACAGTCGTGGAAGACGCGACCATCCAGCCGCTCCATCAGGTAGAACGGCGTGCCGAGCGGCTCGGCGCCGGCGTTATAGAGCACCGGCCGCGGCACCGGCACGTTGGTCGCTCCGAGCGCTTCAAGCACGCGGAACTCGCGGTCGACGGCATGCGCCCTGCGCAGGATCGGCCCGGCCGGTTTCTTGCGCAGCACCATGCGATGCGCACCATAGTCGACGAAGTAGGTGGGGTTGGACTGCCCGCCGCCGATCCGCTCGAGCGTCATTGCGGCATCGCCGAAGCGGTTCGCGAGAAAGCCCTTCAATGCAGCAGGATCGAAATCCGCATTCAACGGCATCTTTTCCTCCTGAGATGCCACCCCGCGTCCGCTATGCCTCGCCTTCGAAGGTCCAGCGCCAGAAGCCCCTCTCCTCGTCGTTGAGGAAACGGTTCAGCACCATCTTGTGGACCTCATCGGCGCCGTCGACCAACCGCGCCTGGCGCGCATAGCGGTAGATCCATTCGAGCACCGTGTCCTTCGAATAGCCTCGCGCGCCATTGATCTGGATCGCCACATCGGCCGCGTCATGCAGCACATTGGCGACCTGGACCTTGGCCATCGATACTTCCTTGCGGGCAAAGCCGCCGCGGTCCAGTTCCCACGCAGCCTTCATCACCAGGATGCGGCCGATCTCGATGCGCATGGCGAGTTCGCCGAGCTTCAGCTGGACGCTTTCGCGGTCGGCGAGGCGCTGGCCGAAACCATAGCGCACGGCAGCGTAGGCGCGCGCGATCTCGACGCAACGCTTGGACAATCCAAGCCAGCGCATGCAGTGGGTAAGCCGCGCTGGGCCGAGCCGCACCTGCGTCACCTTCATGCCCCTGCCCTCACCAACCAGCATGTCCTCGACAGGGATTTCGAGCCCATCGAATTCGAGCTCGCAATGCCCGCCATGCTCCTCCGGGCCCATGATCTCGATGCGGCGAATGATGCGCCAGCCCGGCTGGTCCTTGTGGAACATCAGAGCCGACAGACCATGGCGCGGATCGTGCGAGGTTCGCGCGATCAGAATGAAATGGCTGGCCTCCTCGGCGCCGGTGATGAACCATTTGCGGCCGGTCACCACATATTTGTCGCCGCGCCGTTCAGCACGCGTCATGATCATCGAAGGGTCCGAGCCGCCGCCGGGATGCGGTTCGGTCATGGCAAAGGCCGAGCGCACCTTGCCCTCGATGATCGGCTGCAGCCATTTTTCCTTCTGCGCCGGCGTGCCGAGCGCCTCGAGCACCATCATATTGCCATCATCGGGCGCTGCCGAATTGAACACCACGGGTCCGAAGATCGACCGGTTCATCTCCTCGTAGCAAACCGCAATATCCATCTTGCCGAGACCGGCGCCGCCGCTTTCCAGCTTGAGCTGCAGGCACCACAGGCCCGCCATACGCGCCTTGGCGCGAAGCGTCTCCAGCAGCGGCAAGGCGATGTTTCCATGTGCGTCATAGGACGTCTTGTCGGCCTCGAGCGGCAGGATCTCACGCTCGACGAAGTCGGCAATGCGGACGCGGTAATCTTCGGTGCGGGCGGGAATGTCGAAATTCATGGACAAACTCCCAGCGATGAAACGAGGTGGCCACCATCGATGGACGAGATCGCTGAAAAGCATCGGGTCCATATCTGAAATCGAGCGCGCGCTCGTTTTCCTTATTCGCCTCTATCCTCTTTTGCAGCTGCCGTCATCCGGCGAAGCGTGGTTCCGCCACGCCCTTGATGCCAAGGCCGGTTATCGCGAAGAGGCTGCCGCGCAGGACGCCATCGCCGGGGAGGCGCGGTAACGACCACCACGACTTCGATCTTCATGCCGTCCTCCTCTGTTGGCACCGTGCGGCGATAGGCGAGCCGCCTCAGAACGCGACCTTGTCGCCGCCCTTCAGTGACAGGATCTCGCGCGCCTCGTCGGGCGTCGCCACTTCCATGCCGAGCCCCTCGATGATCTTGCGGGCAAGCACCACCTGCTCGGCGTTCGATTTCGCAAGCTTACCCTTGCCGGCCCACAGACTGTCTTCGAGCCCGACGCGGATGTTGCCGCCAAGCGCTGCCGATTGCGCCGCGATGCGCAATTGGCTGGCGCCGGCGCCGAGCACCGACCAGCGAAACTGGTCGCCGAACAGCCGGTCGGCAGTGCGCTTCATATGGGCGACGTCTTCGGGATGGGTGCCGATGCCGCCAAGCAGACCGAACACCGACTGCACGAAGAACGGCGGCTTGACCAGCCCGCGATCGGCGAAGTGCGAGAGATTGTAGAGATGGGCGATGTCGTAGCACTCGAACTCGAAGCGCGTGCCGTTGTCGTAGCAGGTCGCAAGGATGTATTCGATGTCCTTGAACGAGTTGCGGAAGACCAGGTCACGCGTCGCTTCCAGATGCGGCTTTTCCCAGTCGAACTTGAAAGTCTCGTATTTGTCGACGAGGTGATAGAGCCCGAAATTGATCGAGCCCATGTTGAGCGAGGCG
The DNA here is from genome assembly GCF_055811335.1 of Mesorhizobium sp. WSM4847. NCBI lineage: Bacteria > Pseudomonadati > Pseudomonadota > Alphaproteobacteria > Hyphomicrobiales > Phyllobacteriaceae > Mesorhizobium > Mesorhizobium sp. WSM4847. The sequence continues at coordinate 146,270 of NZ_JBVVPY010000010.1, forward strand.
ACCTCTGGCTTGAACTCGGCGGCCGGGCGCACGCGTTCCTCGACCTTCATGTAGGGACTGCCGCCGGTGGTGATGTTGATGGCGGCATTGGTGGCCTGCTTGATGCGCGGCAGGAAGCGGGCGAAGGCCGCCGGCGTCTGGTCGGGCTTGCCGGTCTCGGGGTCGCGGGCATGCAGGTGCAGGATCGCCGCACCTGCCTCCGCCGCCGCGATCGCCTCGGACGCGATCTGGTCCGGCGTGATCGGCAGATAGGGCGACATGGTCGGTGTATGGATCGCCCCTGTCACCGCACAGGTGATGATAATTTTGCCCCTGGTCTGCGTAGCACCGGGCTTGCGGCTTGTTTCCGTCATCTTCCAAACTCCTGATCCGATTTTTTCTTGTGCGCGGCCAGCGCCATCAGTCGGCGGTCGCGCCAAACCTGCCGTTCGCCGAGTTCTTCCCGCGGCAGCCGCTTGCGGCGGTCGGCCTCCACCGTCTCGATGACTTCGCCGGCCCAATCGACGCGGCGCAGCATCTGCGGAAAAATGTTGGCATAGATCGATTGATAGCGCTCGATATAGTCGCGTACACCGCCCGGCGCATTAAGGTCGATTGTTTCGAACGGACCCATGAACGACCAGCGCAGCGCCAGCCCGTCGCGAATGCCGATATCGACATCCTCGACGCTGGCATAGCCGTCGTTGACAAGTCGAAAAGCCTCCTCCAGCAGCGCGCCCTGAAGGCGGTTCATGATGAAGCCGTCGAGCTCGTGCTTCATCACCAGCGGCGCGTGGCCCGCATCGACGAGGAAGGCGCGGGTCCTTTCGACCGTTTCGGAAGACGTCCATGGCGCCGGCACGACTTCCGCGGCCGGAATGAGGTAGGGCGGATTGATCGGATGCACGACCAGGCAGCGGTGCCGCCGTTGCAGATGGTCGGTGAATTTCGACGGCAGCAACGCTGAGGTGGAACTGGCGATCACCGCTTGCGGACCGGCCATTGCATCGATCTGCGAGAACACCTCGCGCTTCACGTCGAGGTTTTCGGGCGTGTTCTCCTGGATATGGACCGCATCGGCCAGCGCTTCTTCGAGCTCCGCAACGACGGCAATGCGACCAAGCACGACGTCGACTGCCTGTCCCCGCAGCAGATCGTTCGCCGCGAGGTCGCCGAGCACGCCGGCGATATAATCATGCGCGCCGGTCGTCGCGGCTGGCGACTGGTCCCACATCCGCACGTCATGACCGGCGCGGGCAAAACTGATGGCCCAGGCCCGTCCGATGAACCCGCTGCCGACAATCGCTACTTTCACCATGGTCGGGCTCCTCAAAGGGTTTCGACATTGCCGTCGACGCCGAGCGACTGGCCGGAGATGTTGATCGCCGCATCTGACAACAGGAAGGCGACCATCGCGGCGACGTCATAGGGGCTGGTCATGCGGCGCAGCGAGATGTTGTGGAGATAGCGCTCCGTCATCTCTTCGTTCGACACACCGAGCTGTCTGGCCCGGTCGGCGATGACCTTGTCGATGCGTGGTCCCTCGATGATGCCGGGCAGGATGGCGTTGACCCTTATGCCGTGCGGCCCGACTTCCTTGGCAAGGCTTTGCGTGAAACCGATGACGCCGAACTTGGCCGCCGAATAGGGGGTGCGATAAGCGTAGCCATGGCGGCCGGCGGCGGACGACATCGAGACGATCGAGCCGCCGCCCGCCGCCTTTATCAGCGGCACGGCACGCCTGGCGCAGAGGAACTGGCCGGTCAGGCAGATCTCGATGCAGCGCCGCCACTCCGCCGGATCGATTTCGTCGACGCCCCCGGTCGGCCCGGCAATGCCGGCATTGTTGATCAGCGCGTCGAGGCCGCCGAGCTTTTCCTTCACCGTCTCGAACAGCCGGTCGACGTCGTCGTCGCGCGAGACATCGGCCTTGACCGCGGCGACCAGAGCGATCCTGTCCGGAGCGGCGGCCAGCGCCTCGTCGGAGACGTCGCAAACGACGATGCGCGCGCCAAGCCGCGACAGCGTTTCTGCAATGGCCAGGCCGATGCCGCCGGCGCCTGCCGTCACCAGCACGCGCTGCCCCTTCAGCCCGGTCAGAAAATCGTCCAGGGATGACGGTGCCCCTTTACTTATCGCCGTCGCACTCATCGTCCGATCCTTTCTCATTGCAGCCGCCGTTCGCGCAGCGCCATGACAGCGCCCAGAACGACCAAACCGTACAGTATTGCGCCCTTGTCGCTTAGAGGAGTGTGGTGCCAGCCAGCAGCATCTGCAGCGCCGTGAGCAACAGCACACCGCTAGACGTTCTCCACAATGTGAGTTCCATCAGTGTCCTGAAATACGAAAATTTCCGGAGACGATATGACGGTATCATCTGTAGAAATCAATATCGACGAGTCTTCTCCAAAAGTTAACAAAACTCCATTCTGCTCGTCAGTAACGTCGGTGACAATATCTGGAGTAATTTTAATCATAATGTATGCTTTGATGGCCGTGTATACGGTAATTGCACTTCCCTCCGAGAACATTATTGAACATGTATCCAGTGACTTCACCAAGCTGCTAAAAGTCTTTCCAACCAGCCTATCTCGTAGTACTTTCATCTGAGGAGACTCCTTGGTCTAGTTAGAAATGTGCGCAAAGCGGATCGTCCCTGGAGATGGGCTTTCCTGTAAAAGGGTTGACAGTTTGGGGCCACCAATCGACTGAGGCGCAAAGTACGTTGAACCATTGGATACCATCGTGCGCCATGTTGACAATCCAGCCGCTGGTAAATGAGCGCTTTTGCTTCGGGACAAACCGCGTCCAGACATCTCGCAGCTCACGGAGCCACCGGTCGAAAAAGTTCAGTGCGTTGAAATCACAATGATCAGCCAGCCACCGCCTCGGCTGATTCTCAGTCGAGGTCCCGGGCCGAGACTACAATTGCTCGCGTGACGCGGATATCAGGGACGGGGAAGGTTCGATTAGCCCCTAAGGCAGTCCTGGGGGCTGCTCCTGCGGGAACTTGTTTTCGTCTATGATTGCCACGGCCTGCTCGATGCTGTCTCTCACCTCGAAATCGATCCAGTGTCCGTCCATCAGATGCGTTTGTCTGGCACAGGCGAGGAAATACCTCCCGGCCTGCTGCGCAACAAAGTTGAGTTGCCTCCTCTCATTGATTTTAATTCCCTCTGGCGGATCGGTGTACACACCCCAGATCGCATCCTCAGCCGTCAACTTCACTGGCATCTCTGACGGAGCGTAGACCCTGGTAACCATCAGGCTGTGCCGGAAAGACGAGGAGCCATTGATGAACTCGATCTCTACCGACCATTCTGCTGGCACGACGATGGTGAGATTGCCGCCCCAGTAACCGTTGAAGTCGATAATGTCGGTCCGGATGTTGTCCCTGCGATACCGCTCGACTTGGTTCCAATCGGCAACAATCTCTATGGCGACTGTCTTGGCTGAGGGATCGTTCTTGATCCAGCTCGGGACGAAAGCCTCCCCGGCCAGTGCAATTCCAGGCAACAACCCCAAGGTGACGGCGAGAAGGGCAAGGTGAGCAAAGCGCGCCATCGCAATCAGAGGCTCCTCCCGAGCGGGCGGCCGAGCGCAAGCGACCGCCAATCGAGTTCGACCTGGCTTGTTCCCTAAGGAAGAGACTACGCTTGAAATAGCATCCACACCAGCAAACCCAGAATACGCTCTCATCAACAGCCGGAAACAGCGCCATCGCTGCGATATTGTCGGGTTAGAATTGCCTGCAGTGCGTCATTGCGAGGGCGACGGACGATTCCGTAATGTGAAATTTCTACTTCAGCTGTTGCGAAGGGTCTGTTGCGCAATTCGCCAGGCCTGCTCCACATGCCGCCGGGCCGCGGCTTCGGCGGCATCGCCGTTGCACGACTTGATCGCGTTCATAATGTCGGTCATTTCGGCAATTGCGGCATCGCGGCGATTCTCCGAAGCGATGGTCATGGAACGCAGCTGGTTGATGCGGACGTTCAGACCCTGGACGATCTCCCAGGCGATGCGCTTGTCGGCGGCATCGAAAAGCACCTCGTAGAATTTTGTGGTCGCCCGCATCACCTCGATCGGATTGGCTGATGCCCACGCCTTGAGCAGCACATCGAACGCGCGCTCAAGCGCGGCGATCTGGCCCTCAGTCGCCGTCAGCGCGCAGGCGCGCGCCGCAATGCCCTCCATCAGAGCGCGCAGTTCATAAATCTCGTCGGTGCGGCTGAGATCCGGCCGGGCCACCGCGGGTCCGTGGCCTGGTATCATCTGGACAAGGCCCTCAGTCTCCAACTGCCGCAGAACCTCGCGCACCACCGAGCGACTGACGCCGAGCTGGTCGCAAAGCGGCCGCTCGACCAACCGTTCGCCGGGCTGGAAGTGAAACCCCATGATCGCATCGCGCATGCGCTCCAGCGCCAGCGTTCTCAGCGTCTTGGCGGATCGTTCGATCCTCAGTGTATCGTCGACCAATTCATCACCTCCCAGCATCCGCAAACAAACAGATTCGACGATCCGTTGACAAGCGATTTGGTCTTCAATAGTATGGTATACCATAAGACAGCGAGGCAAAAGGGGAACTGCTCCGAATGCCTCAGCCGACCCGACCACCGAGGATTCGATGAAGCCGGCCATCCGAAAAATCGTCACCCATGTCGAAAACACGCTGATTGAAGGCGGCAAGGCGGCTCCCCGGCCGCTGCGCCTGGTCGGCGTGGCGGCAGTGCTCGACAATCCCTGGGCCGGGCGCGGTTTCACCGAGGACCTTTCTCCCGAGATCCGCGCCTATGCGCCGGTTCTGGGGGAGATGCTGACCCATGAAATCCTCGCAGTTGCCGGATCCGGCGAAGCGATCGAAGGCTACGGCAAGGCCGCAATCTGCGGCACATCAGGCGAGATCGAGCATGCCTCGGCGCTCATCCACACGCTGCATTTCGGCAACCACTATCGGCGTGCCGTCGGCGCCAAGACCTATCTTGCCTTCACCAACCTGCGCGGCGGGCCGAACACGCCGATCATGATCCCGCTCATGGACAAGAACGATGAAGGCCGACGTTCGCACTACCTGACGGTGCACTTCCAGATCGGCGACGCGCCGGCGCCGGACGAGTTGGTGGTGGCGCTTGGCGCCTCGATCGGCGGACGACCGCATCATCGCATCGGCGACCGCTACCAGGATCTCAAGGAGGTCGGCGACCTGCATGGCTGAGCTGACGGACCGTGGCTGGCGTCGCGGAACGGCGCCTGACGGCACCGGTTTCATCCGTGCCGGATCCGGCGCGCCGGTCCTTCTCATCCACGGTGTCGGCATGAACGCGGCGATCTGGGCACCCCAGATCGAGCTGATGAAAAACAGATGGGATGTGATCGCAATCGACATCCTGGGACACGGCCAGTCGCCTTTGCCGCCCGAGGACGCCAGCCTTGCCGATTATGCCGGACAGGCAATTCGGCTTCTCGATCACCTTGGCCTGGATGCCGTCTCGATCGTTGGCCATTCAATGGGGGCGCTGGTCGGGCAGGAAATCGCTCTCAATGCACCCGAACGGGTTCGTAGCCTCGTCTCGCTCAATGCGGTTTTTCGCCGCCCGGCGGAGCTTGCGCAGGCAGTGCGCGAGCGCGCCGCCGAACTGAATGGCGCGGAAAACCCGTCGGGGACGGACGCAACGATCGCGCGCTGGTTCGGCAACCCGGTACCCGACAGCCTGGCCGAGGCGGCAAGGATGACGCGCGTAGCACTGCAAAGCGTCAGCTCCGAGGGCTATGCGCGCACCTATCGACTTTTCGCCCATGCCGATGCGGCGCATGGCGATCGTCTTTCCGGTCTCGCAATGCCGGCCCTGTTCATGACCGGCTCGCAGGACAGGAATTCCTCGCCTGCGATGTCGGCGGCGATGGCACGCCTCGCCCCGCGCGGTCGCTGCGTCGTTCTGGAGGGCGAACGACATATGATGGCCGTAGCCTCGCCTGACGTGGTCACACGGCGCATTGTCGATTTTCTCGAGAGCAACGACGGCGCAAGCACATCGGCGCGACCGGCAATGGACACAGCCTTCGACGCGGGCGAATTCAGGCGGGCGCTCGGTTCCTTCCTGACCGGCGTTACAATCGTCACCGCGATCGGGCCGGAAGGAGAGCCTCGAGGCTTCACCGCCAATTCGTTTACATCCGTTTCGCTCGATCCGCCGCTTGTGCTGGTCTGCATCGCCAAGAAAGCGCTGGGTCATCCGGTGTTTTCGACCTCGAAATGCTTTGCCGTCAACGTGCTCTCGGAGGAACAGCGAGCCGCGTCCGGCGTCTTCGCTTCGAAATCGCAGGACAAGTTCTCGGCTGTCGAGTGGCGCTTCGGCCCGACCGGCAGCCCGCTGCTCGCTGGATCGGTGGCGACGTTCGACTGTGACATGGAGCAATTGGTCGACGCCGGCGACCATTCGATCCTCATCGGCCGCGTTCGCGAATTCTCCCACAATTCATCGCAGCCCCTCGGCTATTGCCGTGGCGCCTACGTCTCGCCCGGCCTCAGCCAGGAAGCACTGGCGGCCGCGCCGCCCGACATGGAGGTCGGCGCCATCCTCGAAGATGAAGGCCGCGTGCTGTTCCTCGAAACCGCCGAGGGCTTGTTCGAACTGCCGGCGGGCCGAGGGCTCGGGGCACCCGGCGACACGCGAAGCCTTAGGGGACGCCTCGCTGCGAAAGCCATCGAGGCTCATCTCGGATTCCTGTTTGCGGTCTGGGACGACGCCGCAAGCCCATCGCGAACGCACGTCTACTACCGCGGCACGGTAGCCGCGCCCCACTCCAGCGATCGCCAGGTCCGGCTCGTCGACATCGACAGGATTGCCGGACTGAACATCGCCGACGCTGCCGTGCGCTCGATGCTCGCCCGCTATGTTCGCGAATGTCGGGAGGATGCGTTTGGAGTCTATGTCGGCAACGAGGTCGAAGGTGAAATCCGTCCGCTCGCCAAGCCGGTAGCAATCAACACTTCCAGTCCGGGTCAACAGATATGAAGTTCTCGCTCTTCGTCCATATGGAACGCTCGGACCCGGCAAAGCCGCATGCCGACCTCATCGATGAGCTTGAGGAACTGGTCGTGATGGCCGAGGCGGCAGGCTTCGAGACGGCCTGGATCGGCGAACACCACGGCATGGAGTTCACCATCTCGCCAAACCCGTTCATCAACATCGCCTATCTCGGCGCCAGGACGAAGCGCATCCGGCTCGGCACAGGAACCGTCATCGCGCCGTTCTGGCATCCGATCAAGCTCGCCGGCGAGGCAGCCATGACCGATGTCGTCACCGGCGGCCGGCTCGACATCGGCATCGCCCGCGGCGCCTACAGCTACGAGTACCAACGCCTGTTCCCTGGGCTCGACGCCTGGGGCGCGGGCCAGCGCATGCGCGAGATCATCCCGGCCATCAAGGGCCTCTGGGAAGGCGATTTCGAGATGTCCGGCGAATTCTGGTCGTTTCCCTCGACCACCTCGTCGCCCAAGCCGGTGCAAAAGCCGCACCCGCCGATCTGGGTGGCGGCGCGCGATCCGAACTCGCACGACTTCGCCGTCTCCAACGGCTGCAACGTCCAGGTGACGCCGCTCGCCTCCGGCGACGACGAAGTAACCAGCCTGATGGAGCGCTTCAACGCGGCGTGCGCGGCGCATCCCGACATGGCCCGCCCCGAGATCATGCTGCTGATGCACACATTCGTTGCCGAAGACGCCGCCGATGCGGAGCAACTGACGAGGGACCTGTCGCTGTTCTACTGCCAGTTCGGCGCGTGGTTCCAGAACAAGAAGCCGGTTCGCCAAGGCATATTGGAAGCGCTCTCCGACGACGAGATCGGAGCCATGCCGCAATATGCGCCGGACAAAATCCGACAGAACCTGGTCATCGGCGAAGCCGAAGAGGTGATCACCCGGCTTAAGGCATATGAGGCGCTCGGCTATGACCAGTACTCGATCTGGATCGACAGCGGTCTGCCGCACGAGCGCAAGAAGAAGTCGCTGCAGCTGTTCGTCGACAAGGTGATGCCGGCCTTCGGTCATGGGAGGCCGCAATGACCCTTGTGGCCTTCAGCAACTTCATAGATGGGGCGTTCGATACGCCGACAGCCACCTTCGAAAGCATCGATCCATCAACCGGAGCGCCCTGGGCGACGATGCCCGCCGCAACCGAGGCCGATGTCGACCGCGCCGTCGAGGCGGCGCACCGGACGCTGCACTCGGCCGCGTGGGCCTCGCTGACGGCGACGGCGCGCGGCAAGCTGCTGGTGCGCCTCGGCGACCTGGTCGTCGCCAATGCCGGCCGCCTGGCCGAACTGGAAACGCGCGACACCGGCAAGATCATCCGCGAGACCCGCGCCCAGATCGCCTATGTCGGCGACTATTATCGCTACTATGGCGGGCTTGCCGACAAGCATGAAGGCTCGCATGTGCCGATCGACAAGGCCGATATGGACGTCACCATCCGGCGCGAGCCGATCGGCGTCGTCGCTGCCGTCGTGCCGTGGAATTCACAGCTCTTCCTTTCGGCCGTCAAGCTCGGCCCGGCGCTGGCCGCCGGCTGCACGGTCGTCCTGAAAGCCTCGGAGGATGGTCCAGCGCCGCTGCTGGCCTTCGCCGAACTCGTTCATGAGGCCGGATTTCCCGCCGGAAGCGTCAACATACTGACCGGGTTCGGACACGATTGCGGCCGGCGCCTGACAAGTCATCCGCTGGTTTCACGCGTCGCCTTCACCGGCGGACCTTCGACCGCTCGCGCTATCGTCCGCAACACGGCGGAAAATCTCGCCTATACGACGCTGGAGCTGGGCGGGAAAAGTCCAGTTGTCGTTTTCGCCGACGCCGACTTGGACAGCGCGGCCAACGCGGTGGTGGCCGGGATTTTCGCAGCGTCTGGACAAAGCTGCGTCGCCGGCTCCCGGCTGCTTGTCGAGCGTTCGATAAAGGCCGAGTTCCTGGACAGGCTGAAGCACAAGGCCGAGGCCATCAAAATTGGTGATCCGCAGGATCCAGCCACCGAAATGGGACCGCTGGCAACGCCACGTCAGCGGGAATGGATCGAGAAGATCGTTGCCGAGAGCCTCGCCAATGGCGGGACGTTGGTCACCGGCGGAAAAAGGCCCGACAATCATCCGCACGGCTTCTACTACGCACCGACCATCATCGATGCCGAGGATTCAGCGCTGCCCTGCGTGCGCGAGGAATTGTTCGGTCCGGTGCTCAGCGTTCTCACCTTCGACACGGAGGCCGAAGCCTTGGCGCTTGCCAATGACACGCCGTTCGGCCTCGCCTCGGGCGTGTTCACCACCAATCTCGCCAAGGCGCACCGCATGGCGCGCGACATCCATGCCGGCGTCGTCTGGGTCAACACATACCGCGCGGTTTCGCCGCTCGTGCCGTTCGGCGGCTACGGTCAGTCGGGGCTCGGCCGCGAGGGCGGGCTCGACGCCATCCGCGACTACACGCGCCCGAAATCCGTCTGGATACGGATATCCGACGAGCCGATCCCGGACCCGTTCGTCATGCGATGAGGCAATCGCGCAATTCATAAAAACAAGAACCAGACAACCAACAGAGGAGAACGACATGAAACTGATTTTGACCGGCATTTTGGCCGGACTCCTGGCAGCCACCGCCGCACGGGCCGATGAAATGGTGTTCACCAGCTGGGGCGGAACCACCCAGGAGGCGCAGACCAAATCCTGGGCCGCTCCGTTCGAAGCCAGTTCCGGCATCAAGGTCCTGCAGGACGGCCCGACCGACTACGGCAAGCTGAAAGCCATGGTGGAAGGCGGCAGCGTCGCCTGGGATGTCGTCGATGTCGAAATGGATTTCGCCATCAAGGCGGCCAAGGACGGCCTGCTCGAGCCGATCGATTTCAACGTCGTGCCGAAAGCCGATCTCGATCCTCGCTTCACCACCGAGCATGCGGTCGGCAGCTTCTACTACTCCTTCGTTCTTGCCTGGAACAAAGGGGCGGTGTCGGCCGAACCGGCGGGCTGGGCCGACATGTTCGACCTGACGAAATTTCCCGGCAAACGCACTTTCTACAAATGGTCGGCGCCGGGCGTCATCGAGATTGCGCTGTTGGCCGACGGCGTGCCGGCAGACAAGCTCTATCCGCTCGACCTCGACCGGGCGTTCAAGAAACTCGACACGATCAAATCGGAAATCGTCTGGTGGGACAGCGGCGCGCAGTCGCAGCAGCTGATCGCCTCCGGTGAAGCAGCCTTCGGGCAGCTCTGGAATGGACGGGTCTTCGCCCTCGAGCAGGACGGCGCCGATGTCGGCGCATCCTGGAAACAGAACATGACTGCCGCCGACGTGCTCGTCATCCCCAAGGGTTCGAAGAACAAGGCGAGCGCGATGAAGTTCCTGGCCACAGCGACAAGCGCGAAAAGCCAGGCCATGTTTGCCGAAGCAAGCGGCTACGCCCCCATCAACACGGCAGCCAAGGCCGAAATGCCGGCCGAGGTCGTCAAGTCGCTGCCGGACGCCTATGTCGACGGGCAGATCAACCTCGACATGAACTACTGGGCTGAAAACCGCGATAAGATCGCCGAGCGCTGGTACGCCTGGCAGGCCAAATAGCCGCCGACCTCACCCATGAACCGGCGGGGCGTCGCTAGGCGTCCCGCCTGAGCTGCCGGGATCATCGCCATGTCGGGCAATTTGCTTCATCGACAGCCAATCCTCCGAAGGCCCGACGGTATCGGCGGCGCCTTGCCGGCGCTGACCCTCATCACCCTGTTCTTCGTGGTGCCGGTTGTTGCGCTGCTGTTGCGCAGCGTGACCGAACCCGTGCCGGGCCTGCAGAACTACGCCACCCTGTTTGGCGACGGCACCTATGCGCGGGTCTTCTTCAACACCTTTCTGGTCGCCACCGTCGTCACCGCCGTAACCGTGATCGTGGCGTTTCCAGTCGCCTGGATGCTGGCGATCATGCCGCCTGCCCTCGGCTCGATCGTCTTCGGCATCATCATCCTGTCGATGTGGACCAATCTGCTCACCCGCACCTATGCCTGGATGGTGCTGCTCCAACGCACCGGCGTCATCAATCGGACGCTGATGGATATCGGCCTGATCAGCGAGCCGCTGCCGCTGATCAACAACCTGACCGGCGTTACCATCGGCATGGTCTACATCATGCTGCCCTTCATGATACTGCCACTGGTCGGAACGCTGCGCGCCATCGATCCGATGACGCTGCGCGCCGCCGCTCTGTGCGGTGCGAGCCCCTTCGACGCCTTCCGCCGCATTCTGCTGCCCTTGTCGCTTCCCGGAATCGCTGCAGGCGGCCTGATGGTTTTCGTCATGTCGCTCGGCTATTTCGTGACACCGACGCTGCTCGGCGGCACCTCCAACATGATGCTCGCCGCAATGATTGCCCAGATGATCCAGTCCTTGCTCAACTGGGGGCTCGGAAGCGCGGCGGCTTTCATCCTGCTTTTGGTCACCATGGCGCTCTACGCGCTGCAACTGCGTCTCGTCGGCGCCAAGCGCATGACAGGAGGCATCTGAGATGCTGCTCGACTACGACCGGCTCGGCTGGCTGCGTGCAGCACTTCTGGGTTTCACCGGCCTGGTCGCGGCGTTTCTACTGCTGCCGGTTGTTTTCATCGTGCTTCTGTCGTTCGGGTCGTCGCGGTGGCTGGCTTTTCCGCCACCAAGCTGGACGCTGAAATGGTATGAGGAACTCTTCGCCGATCCGGCCTGGCTCGAAGCGGCGCTGACCAGCGCACGCATTGCCACCATGGCCGCGATTCTTGCCGTTCTCATCGGGCTGCTGGCTTCTTTCGCGCTGGTCAGGGGACAGTTTCGGGGACGCAACACGCTTCGCGGCCTGCTACTGACGCCAATGGTGCTGCCGGTCGTGGTCTTCGCCATCGCCATCTATGCATTCTTCCTGCGGATCGGGCTCGGCGGAACCACGGCAGGCTTCGTCATCGCCCACACAGTCCTGGCACTGCCCTTCGCCATCATTCCGATCACTGCGGCACTCGAAGGTTTCGACAAATCCATCGAGGATGCGGCGATCGTCTGCGGCGCAAACCCCTTCGAAGCAAAACTCCGGGTCACCTTGCCGGCGATCAAGATCGGGATCTTCTCGGCGGCGATCTTCGCCTTTCTCGCCTCATGGGACGAGGTGGTGGTCGCAATCTTCATGGCAAGCCCCACCTTGCAGACCTTGCCGGTCAAGATCTGGGGCAGCCTGCGCCAGGATCTCAGCCCGGTCATCGCTGCGGCCTCCAGCCTTCTCGTTCTTCTGACGCTGAGCCTGATGATCGTAACCGCACTCATTCGGCGGAAATTGTCGAAATGACCGAACCGTTCCTCTCCATTCGCGACCTGCGCAAGGCGTTCGGCAGCTTCGTCGCCGTACACGATGTCACCATCGACATACCCAAGGGCGAGTTCCTGACCTTTCTCGGCCCTTCCGGTTCTGGCAAATCGACGACGCTTTATGCGATCGCCGGCTTTCAGCACCCGACATCCGGCGACGTTCTTCTCGAAGGCAGGTCGCTGCTGTCGGTGCCGTCGCACAAGCGCAATATCGGCATGGTGTTCCAGCGCTACACGCTGTTCCAGCATCTCACCGTCGCCGAGAACGTTGCCTTTCCGTTGCGCGTGCGCCGCCGTCCGGACGCAGAGGTGAACCGAAAAGTCGCCGAGATGCTGTCGCTGGTACGGCTCGAGAATTTCGGCGGCCGATATCCTGGCGCGCTTTCCGGCGGACAGCAGCAGCGCGTGGCGCTTGCCAGGGCGCTGGCCTACGATCCGCCGATCCTCCTGATGGACGAGCCGCTTTCGGCGCTCGACAAGAAGCTGCGCGAGGAGATCCAGGCCGAGATACGGCGCATCCATCGCGAAACCGGCGTAACGATCCTTTACGTCACCCACGATCAGGACGAGGCGCTGCATCTTTCGGATCGCATCGCCCTGTTTCGTGACGGGCGCATCGAGCAGATCGGCAGCGGTGAGGACCTCTATCTGAGACCTGCGAGCGAATTCGTCGCCAGCTTCATCGGAAATTCCAATTTCCTGCCGGCCGAGCATCTTGAAACCGTCGACGGCGCCGCCACGATCCGCCTCGCCGATGGCTCGGTCGTCTCCGGTGTCAGGAACGATCGGGAGTTCAGCCAAGGCCAGAAGACCCGGCTGATGGTGCGGCCGGAAGCGTTTCGGCTGAGACCCGGCGCGGCCACGGCCGGGCTTGCGGTCGAATTCATCGACACCGCCTTCTTCGGCGAGCGGCGGCGCGTCATCGCACGCACCGCCGCCGGCCAGGAGATCGACGTCAGGCCGACATCCGACATGGCGCGAGCACAGGAGGGCATCGCCTCGAGCAGACAGATTTATTTCGATCCCGCCGCCGCATTTCTGTTTCCGGCCTGACAGACGACCGTTCGACCTCAGTGCGGCGGATCAGCCGGCGCCTCGATGGTGACGCTGTATTTGGCGGTGATGGCCACGACCTTTGCCATCTCCGGCGTGCCGGCGGCAGTCGCGGCGTCCAATTCCGCGAACATCTGATCAAGGCCGCAACTCGGTGCGCAGAAGACGAGCACGCGAGCTGGCTTGTCGCCGACATTGCGGATGGCATGGCGCCGGCCGCGTGCGCCGAAGAAGAAGCCGCCGGGCGCAACGCGACGGGGCGCGGACTCGCCCTCGAATTCGATGACGAGTTCGCCGCTCAGCACATAAAAGCCTTCATCCTCTCGGGCATGGATGTGCGGTGGCACTCCCGCGCCCGGCGGAACCACGGACTCCCAGAGCGAGAAGGACCCGGCGGTCTCGGCGCCGGTGGCCTTGTAGATATGGGTGATGCCCAAAACGTTGAGCGTCGAGCCGGCCGCAGGCTCGCGCACGAACGCTTCGGCCGATACAGCTTTTGCATTCATCGTCGATCTCCTTCGTGGTTCGGGTCGCTCACCAGGAGATAGGCCTTGCCGGCAAAATCGGCGAGGTACGAGTGGCCGTGGGCAGCAATTTTCGCAGCAGCAATGCGGAGATGCTGCGGTTGCCGCGCCCGACGGCATCGGCTGGGCGGCGGCTTGAAATTTCCTCGGTCTCGCCCACGTACTGAAGCTACGCTGGCGTTACGCCGGCTTTCACCCGCGATAGCTGGAGCATCCGATGCCGAGCCGCCGCTATGCCATCCTTGAAGCGCCGTCCTCGCTGGGTCTGGCGACCGACGGCGTTGAAGCCTTGCCCGGTCGGCTGCTGGAACTGGGCCTCGCCGAACGCATCCATGCGCGCCGCGCCGGGCGGCTGGCGGTCCCGCCGAAAGACCCGAAGCCCGACCCTGCCACCCTGACGCTGAATGCCAAGGCGATCGCGGCGTGGTCACCCAAGCTCGCCGACGCCGTGGAGGAGGTGCTGCACGCCCGCGAATTCCCGGTGGTGCTGGGCGGCGACTGTACGATCCTGCTGGGTCCGATGCTGGCGCTGCGCCGGTGCGGCCGCTACGGCCTGTTCTTCATCGACGGCCACGCCGATTTCTTCCAGCCGGAAGCGGAGCCCAACAGCGAAGGCGCGTCGATGGAGCTGGCCTTCGTCACCGGCTACGGGCCGGCGCTACTGACCGGATCTGGAGGGCCGCCGCCCGTTGGTGCGCTCCGGGGACGTCGTCGCCTTCGCATTTCGCGACCACGAGGACCAGGCCGAATTCGGCAGCCAGCCTTTGCCAGCCGAGTTCATGGCCTACGATCTGCACGCCATCCACCGCCTGGGCGTCGAAACCGCCGCCCGGGCCGCCGTTGGCCACCTGACGCGGGCGGAACTCGACGGCTTCTTCATCCATCTCGACGCTGATTGCCTCGACGATGCGATCATGCCGGCGGTCGATTTCCGCATACCGGGCGGGCTGTCTTGGGACGAACTGTCGGCGGCGCTCCGCATCATCCTGGCGAGCGGCAAGGCGGTCGGGATCGAGGTCACCATCTACAATCCGCGCCTTGACGAGGACGGCAGCGCCGGCCGTGGCCTCGCTGATGTCCTGGCCGCAGCTCTCGGCACAGCCGCGCCCGCTTGAGCGGACGGGAGCAATCTTGACCGTTGTGCTTCGACTTCGCCGCCACACGCAACGACCTGTCCCCTCCCCCAACGAAAATCCCGCGCCTTACCCGCCGCCCGGATGATGGCAAGCAACCAGGCGACCGTCGCCCGTGCTCTGCAGCAGCGGACGTTCGTTGCGGCACATGGAAGTGGCAGCCGGGCAGCGGGTGTGAAACCGGCAGCCGGAGGGTGGGTTCATCGGGCTCGGCAAGTCACCCTTCAGGACAAGCCGCTCGCGTCGTGCCCGATCGATACTGGGTATCGGCACCGCGGAACGGAGTGCCGTGGTGTAGTGGTGCCTGGGCGCCGCAAAGACCAGATCGGTCGGCCCGCTCTCCACGACCGATCCCAGATACATGACGGCCACGCGCGTCGAAATCTGGCGCACCACGGATAGATCATGGGCGATGAATACATAGGTCAGGTTGAACTCCTCGCGCAGATCGGCCAGCAGATTGACGATCTGGGCCTGGATCGAAACGTCGAGCGCCGAGACCGGCTCGTCGGCCACGATCAGGCTTGGCCGGAGCGCCAGCGCGCGAGCAATGCCGATCCGCTGCCGCTGGCCGCCCGAGAATTCGTGGGGATAGCGCGACGCGTGCTCGGGGGACAATTCGACCCGGCGCAGAAGCTCGGCGACGCGGTCCGTCATTTCCGATGCCGAGATGCGCTCATGGATGCGGAACGGATCGGCCAGCAGATCGCCGACCCGCCGACGTGGATTGAGCGAGGCGCTCGGATCCTGAAAGACCATCTGCATCTGTCGCCGCAACGGACGGAGCTGACGCTGGGACGCGTCGGTAATGTCGCGGCCCTCGAACTCCAGAGAACCGGAGGTGATATCGGTCAGACGCACCAGGCATCGGCCAAGAGTGGATTTACCGCAACCTGACTCCCCGACGATGCCAAGCGTTTCCCCGGGCCAGATGTCGAGCGATACCGTGTCGACCGCCTGGACCGTCCGGCGCTGCGCCGGGAAAATCGAGCGGCCGACGTGATAATGCTTCGAAAGGTCTCCGGCGCGAAGTAGCGGGCGCTCGCGTGGCGCAGCACTCATCGTTGCATTTCCACGCCGACAGCCTTGTGGATGTTGAATTGCTTGCGTCTGGCTTCCGGTAATACGCAGGCGGCGCGATGGCCGTCGCCACGCATTGTCGGGATCTGGACCAGGCAGGCATCGTGGCGAAAGGCACAGCGCGGACCGAAGGCGCAGCCTTTCGGCAGGTTGGAGAGGGAAGGCGGAGCTCCCGGAATCGCGGCGAGCCGTGCCGGACGCTCACCATCCATCGGCGGGATCGAGCCGAACAGGCCCCAGGTGTAAGGATGCAGCGGCGTTCGGAACACGCTGCTCTTGCGGCCCTCCTCGACGAAGCGTCCGCCATACATGACCAAGACCCGATCCGCGACCTGGGCGACGACGCCAAGATCGTGTGTGACCAGGATCACCGCCGAGCCGAACTGATCGCGCAGCCGTCCGATCAGTTCGAGGATCTGCGCCTGCACGGTCACGTCCAGGGCCGTGGTCGGTTCATCCGCGACAAGCAGCGCCGGGTTGCACGAGAGCGCCATCGCAATCACCGCACGCTGGCGCATGCCGCCGGAGAGCTGGTGCGGATAGCCGTCGACGACCCGATCAGGATTGGCAATGCCGACCGCATCCAGCAACTGCACCGCCCTCGCCCGCGCCGCCCGCGCCGACACTTTCTCATGCGCACGCACCTGCTCGCCGATCTGGTTGCCGATCGTGTGCACCGGGGTGAGCGCCGACATCGGATCCTGGAAGATCATCGCGATCTGGCGGCCGCGAATGGCATCGAGCGCCCGCCGGTTGAGCCCGACGAGCTCCTGCCCCATGAAGCGGATTGAACCGGAGACGACGGCATTGGGGCTGTCGATCAGCCCCATGATGGCCAGCAAGGTCTGGCTTTTGCCGGAACCGGACTCACCGACGACCCCGACGATCTCCCGCTGCTCGACGGCAAACGAGACGCCTGCCACAGCCCGCACCAGCCCCGCGTCGCTGCGGAAGGATACGGTGAGACCCTCGACGACGAGAAGGGGAGCGTCAACGGACATCGCGAGCCCTCGGGTCGATAAAGACGAAGACGACGTCGACGACGAAGTTTGCCATCACCACGAAAAACGAGGCGTAGATCACCGTGGCAAGGATCATCGGCAGGTCGAGGGTCTGCAGTGCCTCATAGGTCAATTTCCCGACGCCCTGTAGCCCGAAGACCACTTCGGTCAACAGCGCGCCGCCGCCGACCAAGGCACCGAAATCGAGTCCGAACATGGTGACGAATGCCACCAGTGACGTCCTGAGGCCGTGATGCAGCAAAACCCGCCGCTCGCCGATCCCCTTGGCCCGCGCGGTGCGGATAAAATCCTCCTGCATCATCTCGATCAGGCTCGCCCTCAGCACCCGTCCGTAAAGGCCGACATAAAGCGTCGCCAGCGTGAACCACGGAATGACGAGCGCCTTGAACCAGCCCCAGGGGTCCTGTGTCAGGGGGATGTAGCCGAGCGGAGGAACCCAGGAAAACAGCCAGGTGTCATGCCAGCGGCTCTGTGTCAGCAGATTGGCGACCTCGCCGAGCCAGAAGACCGGAACGGACACTCCAATCAGGCTCAGGATCATCAGCGCCCGGTCGATGAATGTGCCGCGCGTCGCGCCGGCGATCACCCCGACGATCAGTCCGCCGAGCACCCACAGCACCGCCGCGCCGCCGACCAGCGACAGCGTAACCGGAATGGCGCCTGTCACCGCAGGAATCACGCGCTGCCCGCGATTGACGAAGGAGGTGAGGTCGCGGCTGACGAAAAGCCGATTCATCATCAGCCCGTACTGCACCGGCAATGGCCGATCGAGACCGAAATCGTGGCGGACCTGGACCAATGTCTCCTGGGACGCGTTGCGGCCGGCAATGCGCGCCGAGGGATCGGCACCGGGCGTGGCGAAGAAGATCAGGAAAGCGACGACGCTGATGCCGAACATGACCAGCACCATCTGGCCGAGCCGAAAACTCATGGCGGCAAGCACTAGATGCCCCTCGGCGAGGATTTCGGATCGAGCGCATCGCGCACGCCGTCGCCGAGAATGTTGAGAGCCAGCACAGTGATGACAATGGCAAGCCCGGGCGCCAGCGCCACGATCGGCCTGGAATAGAGCAGGCCCTGACCGTCCTGGATGATCGTGCCCCAACTGGCGTCCGGCGGTTGCACGCCGATCGACAGAAACGACAGCGAGGATTCGGTCATCATGTTGAGTGCCAGGATCAACGGCACGAAAACGATGATGCGCGTCACCACATTTGGCATGATGTCGCGCAGCAGGATGCGCCAGGGCGACGCGCCAAGCCCGATCGCCGCGGTGACGAATTCGGCCTGCATCAAGGTCAGGACATGGCCACGGATCGGCCGTGCCACATAGGGCACATAGACGATGCCGATGATGAAGATCGGCAGCCACAGGCTGCCGGAGCGGATTTCGAACGGACCGATCTGGATGCTCTGCGCGATCAGCACGATCGACAGGGAAATCGCCAGCAGGAAAACCGGGAACGCCCAGAGCACGTCGAGAATGCGCGACAGGCCGACATCGACAATGCCGCCGAAGAACCCGGAAACAACTCCCAGAAAGGTCGCCAGGACGAGGCACAGCACAGCTGCAGCGCCCGAGATCAGCAGCGAATCCCGCCCGCCATAAAGCAGTCGCGCCGCGACGTCACGGCCCTGATTGTCGGCGCCGAGCAGATACGGCCCGATCCGCCAGGTCGGCCCAATCGGCGTCATGCCGAGGCCAAGGCCTTCGGTGGAAGCCTGCAGTACCGGCTGGGTCACCCCATCGATGACGAGTTCGCCGTTGAGATTGGTGACGAACGGATCGGTGTGGGCGACATATTGCGCATAAAGCGGCGCCGCCAGCGAAGCGATCACGATGACGACGAGCATACCGAACGCCGCTATTGCCGAACGATCGGCTTTAAGCTTGCGCCATGCCGTGCGCCATGGACCAGCGGCGGCCTGGCGGACCGGGGCGGCAGGCTGGTCCGCAATGACATTGACCATGAACGGGGGACCATAAACGGGATTACCTGGCAAAAATCTCGACCTGGAAGATGCGCTGATCCGGCGGAAAAGGAAATGCGACGGAGCGCCGGTGGCACTCCGTCGCATTGGCTCGAGGGGATCATTCGACCCAGGACTGGCTGACGATCCAGTAGAATTGCGGGCTGAAGGTGAAGTTCTTCAGCCTGGAAGAGACGACATCGACCCGCTTGGGTGTGAACAAAACAGCGACCGGGGCCTTGTCCGTCACCGCCTTGTCGATGGCCGTCCAGAGTGTTGCGCCCTTGGCTGGGTCGGCGATGGTGGCTGTCTCTGCTTCGGCCATCGACGCGTCGATCGATTTGTCGCAGAACCCGGAAATATTGACCGAGGCGTCCGAGCCCGGCGTGAATGAGGCACAGCTGAACAGCACTTCCAGAAAATTGGATGGCGCCGGGTAATCCTGGAACCATTGCGAGACCGAGATCTGCACCTTGTTGTTGGTGTTCTGGATGTAGGTGAACTGGATGTTCTGCGAGATCGGCTTGACCGATGTCTTGTAGCCGAGCTGGTTGAGCACGTCCTGCAGATAGACCCCGATCGACTTCGAGACGCTGCTGTCCTCGGTGATGATCGTCACCTCCTGACCAGCAGTTCCCGATTCAGCAACCAGTTGTTTGGCCTTGTCCATATCCGGCGCCGACCACTTTTCGCCCGGATTGGCGGTGAATGGGCAATAAGGCGCGAATGACGGGAAGCCCGGCGGCAGGATCTGGCAAGCCGGCTGCGCCAGATTGCTGCCGCCAAAGAGCTTGATGATCGCGGCCCGGTCGATGGCGAAGTTCACCGCCTGGCGAACACGGATGTCGTTGAACGGCGCCAGATTGTTGTTCATCGGCGCATACCACATCGCCATCAGCGGATGCACCGTGACCTGCTTGGCATATTTGGTGCCGAGTTCGCCGAGACGGTCCGCCGGCGGCGGATCGAACATCCAGTCCGCCTGCCCGTTCTCGACCGCCGTCACCGCCGCTTCGTCGGTGAGGCCGAATTCATAGTCGATCTCGTCGGGATACCCTGCCGGCTGGGCTTCCTTGCTCCATTCCTTGAAGTGAGGATTGCGCACCATTTTCATCAGCTTGTTCGGGTCATAGCTCGCGATCATGTAGGGCCCAGTGCCCGGGATCGGATCAGTGCCGGCATCCTTGAGCGGCGCGCCCGCCGGCAGGATCGCCGCGTGCGGAATGGCGATCTTCTGCAGGAACTCGGCATCCGGCTGGACCAGGTTGAAGGTGATCGTTCCGGCTGCGTCGTCAACCGACAGGCCGCCATCGAGGGTGCATGTCGCCGGGGTTTTCAAACACGCGTCGGCGCCGACGATGCCGTTGTAGAAGGTCCCGGCCGTCGGCCCGCTGATCTTGAAGATGCGCTGGAACGAAGCCACCACATCCTTGCTGGTGACGTCCGAGCCGTCGGCGAACTTGATGCCTTTGCGCAGCTTGAAGACGTAGGTCTTGCCGCTGTTTTCGACCTTCGGCAGGGTTTCGGCGAGGTCCGCGACCACCTCGAAGCCGGTCTTGTCGCCGGCCTTTTTGTAGGTCACCAGACCATCGTAGAGAATATAGTTCATCTGGAAAAACTGCAGCGTGTAATTGATATGCGGATCGGCGGTGCCGGCAGCGGCGTTGGCCAGCAAGCGGAGCGTGCCGCCAAGCTTGCCTTCCGCGGCCAAGGCACTGCTCGGCGGCGACACGATCGTCATGCCGAGCAGAGCCAGGCCGGGTATCAACGCTGCAAGTGCCTTTTGGGGTCGCATGGCTGTGTTTCCTCGTGGAAAGCGTGTCGACTGGCCACGCTATACGCAATCGACGACCGCGGCGTGGCTGGAAATGATCTGGGTCGCGGGTGGTCTCCGCACCTTCGCCCAATCGCAAAAGACTACGACCAGCGAAGCCGAGCAGGATAGCTATTAAGATAGATAGGTCGGAGAGGCCAGCCTTAAGCCTATTTATTGGGCACGCGGGTGACATGGCTATTTGACAAGCAATGGCTGGCGGGTAAGCTTGTCGCATGCAGGGCTTTTCAGGCGATCTAGAGAGCCGGTTCCGAACGGGAATGAGCATCGACGCCGCCATGGCGGTGGCGACCGATGTGCTGGAGCCCGTCGGTTTCACCTCATTCATCTATGACTATACGCCCGTGCCGGTCAGCCATGAGGGCGACCTGATCACCCCGTCGCTGATGGCTCTGCACAACGTGCCGCGCGACATGCAGGATCTCTGGTGCAAAGGCGGCTATTATCAGCTTGACCCGGTGCAGGAAGCCGCGCTCGCCGTATCGAGGCCGTTCCTCTGGTCGCACAAGGGCGTTCAGAGCACCGTCATGCAGCATGTGCTTCGGTCCAGGCATGATCCGGTGATCAGCTATCTGCTCGATACCAGGATGACCTGCGGCGTCACCGTGCCCATCCGTCTTGCCGGTGGGGATCTGGCCACCTTCACCGCGATCCGCGCCGACCCAGAGCCAGGGTTCGAGGCCGAAGCAAGGCAGTTAATCGCCGAAATCGGCGATCTGGGCCATCTCTTGCACGACTCCGTCTACGCCGGTTTCGATGCCGGCATCCGCACCTGCCCATACGTCCACCTGACGTCGCGCGAGCGCCAGTGCCTGCGCCTCGCCGCCGCCGGACTGACGGCCAAGCAGGTCGCGCGCGAGATTGGCCGCGCGGTGCCGACAGCAACGCTGCATCTCAACGCGGCGACACGCAAGCTTGGCGCGCGCAACCGCTTCCACGCCATCGCGCTGGCTGCCCACTACCGGCTGCTCGAGCCGGAGCATTGAGGCTCTCCGCCTGAGGGCTCCTCCCGCCACGGCAAACCTATAAATAGTGCTAGCTGTAAATGCGCCGGGCCGCTTAGTACCGTCGGCCGCAAACAAGGCTTGGGAGGGTCCGTCACTTTGGTTCCTGCCGCGCCATGACCCGGAGCTTGGAACTGTGACGGCACATGCGACCACCGAAGGATTCAGCGACTACCGGGGCTACCGCACCTGGTATCGCGTGATCGGAGATCTCAACTCGGGCAAGCTGCCATTGGTCATCGCTCACGGCGGGCCGGGCTGCACCCACGACTATGTCGATTCATTCAGGGAGCTTGCCGATACCGGGCGGGCCGTCATCCACTACGATCAGATCGGCAACGGCAAGTCGACCCATCTGCCCGACAAGGGCGGCGACTTCTGGACCGTCGATTTCTTTTTGGGCGAACTCGATGCGCTGCTCGTTCACATTGGCATTGCCGAGCGTTACGCCCTGCTCGGCCAGTCCTGGGGCGGCATACTTTCGGCCGAACATGCCGTGCGACGCCCTGCCGGGCTCAAGGCATTGATCCTGGCCAATTCGCTGGCCTCAATGGCGCTATGGGTGGAAGGCGCGCTGCAATTGCGCGCCGGGCTGCCGGCCGATGTGCAACTCGCGCTTGACCGGCACGAGGCAGCCGGGACCACGGATCACCCGGATTATGTTGCGGCAACCAAAGCCTTCTATGATCGCCACGTCTGCCGTGTCCTTCCGACGCCGCGGGAGGTCGCCCGAACATTTGCGGCAATCGACGCGGATCCGACGGTTTATCACACCATGAACGGACCCAATGAATTCCACGTCATCGGCACGATGCGGAACTGGACCATCGTCGAGCGCGTGCATCTGATCGAGGCGCCAACGCTGGCGTTCCGCGGATTCTACGACGAAGCGACCGAGGCCTGCGTCCAGCCCTTTCTCGATCATATTCCCGACGTCGAAGGCATGGTCTTCCCAAATTCCAGCCATATGCCGCATGTCGAGGAGAAGGACGACTGCCTCGCCGCCGTCGGACGCTTTGTCGCCAAATACGATTGAGGCCCATGCCCCACAGCGGCCTGTCTTTGCGCAAGCTGATTGTGCCGGGCTTAGCCAATCGAGTTGCGCGACGGAGCACAAAACTGCGCCGAAGGTCGGCTGGAATGAATCTTGCGTAGTTAGACCGGCCGCATCGGATCTGGCTCGAACATATGAACCTCATCAGCGTCGACATAAGAATGCTCCGATCGCTGCAGTGCGTCGCGGAAACCGGCAGCATTACTGAGACGGCGCGGCGCCTCAGCCGCTCGCAGCCCGCCATTACCCTGCAGCTACAGCGGCTCGACGTGATCTGCGGCTGCAATCTGTTCCGTCACGATGGGCGCAAAATGGTGCTCACTTCCGATGGCAGACTGGTGCTTTCTTATGCAAATTCGATCCTGCGTCTGCACGACGAACTGCTCTCGCGCCTCTCATCGCCCGATATCGAAGGTCAGGTGATCCTCGGCACCCCCGACCTCTACGCGGCCTATTTGTTGCCATCGATCCTTGCGGTATTCCAGCGTGCCTTCCCGCGCGTCCAGGTCCAGCTTCACTGCTCGCTGTCGACGCCGCTGGTCGGACAGGTCCATCGCGGCGAAATCGACATCGCGCTGGTCACGCGGATGAACGACTTCATCGGCGGGCGAGTGGTGCGTCAGGAACAGCTCGTCTGGATCACCGGAGAACACTCGACGGCGCATACCGAGACACCTCTGCCTCTGGCGCTGCTTCCGCCGGGCAACATCTATCGCGATCATGCGATAGAGCACCTCGAAGTGGCGGGCCGCTCATGGCGGATCGCCTGCGTGAGCGAGAGTGTCAGCGGGCTCCAGGCGGCGGTGTTTTCAGGCATGGCCGTAACCGTGCTCGGCCGCAGCGCACTCGTTTCGGGCATGCGCGAGATCGTGGCTAGCGGCGACTTTCCCACGCTGCCCAAAGTTGACCTGCTGCTTTACAAGGCGCAGGGCACGACCAAGCCGGCGGCCAAGGCGCTCTATGACTACCTGTCGCACTACCTCGATATTAACCGGGAGATCGGCGCTGTGGTGATGCCGGACATGCGCGAACCCGAATCCGAAAGGCCGCTCAACGAAGGTTGAGCGGCGGCCATTCCTCCGTCCAGGGTCGCACTTCCTCAAAGGCTCCCGCGAGAGCGATGATGGAAGTCTCGCGCATCCATGGTGCGATCATCTGAACGCCGATCGGCAGGCCCGAAGAATCACGTCCGCACGGGACCGTCGCGGCCGGCAGGCCGCACAGATTGACCGGCCACGTGAAAGGCGACCAGCCCAGATGCGCGTCGACCGGATGCCCGTCGATGCAGGACGTGCCGAGCGTGCCGGCCGCGAAGGCGGTAACCGCAACTGTCGGCGTAAGCATCACGTCGACGGTGCGGAACAGTTCGACGAATTGGTTCCGGAGCCGGGAGCGCAGATGCGTCGCCTCCATGTAATCAGCGCCGCTGTAGGTGAGGCCTTTGTCAAGAACGGCGCGGAACTCCTCGTCCGAGTCGAGAAATGCTTCCGCGCCGCGATCACCAACCGATGCCGCTTGTTCAGTGAAGGCGATCGGATTGAGCACCCTGTCGAGAATATCCGGGTCGAGGGCGAAGGGAACCTCGACGAGGTTGGCGCCGGCGGAGGCCAGAATGTCGAGTGCGGTGGCGAACGCCGCACGCACTTGCGGATCGACCGGCGCATACCCGAAATCGACCGAAAAAGCGACGCGCAGACCCATGACCGATGGCGGAATCCTGGAGTACTCCTGCGGCTTCAGGGCGAGCGAGGCGGCGTCGCGCACATCATAGCCCGCTATTGTCTCGAGCAGCAGAGCAGCGTCCGCAACCGTGCGCGCTATTGGACCGGTGTGCGCGAGCGATCCCCATGATGGCGGAAAGAAGCCGGGCGCGCGCGAAACGAGGCCGTAAGTCGGTTTAAGGCCGAAGACCCCGCAGAAGGAAGCAGGTACGCGGATCGAGCCGACGCCATCGGTTCCAATTGCCAGCGGACCGCAGCCGCCGGCGACGCCCGCAGCAGCACCTCCGCTGGAGCCGCCGCTGGTTCGCTCCAGCGACCAGGGATTGCGGGTTATGCCGCTGACGGGACTGTCGGCAGTGAGCTTGTAACCGGATTCGCAGGTGGTCGTTTTGCAGGTTACGATGGCGCCGGCGTCGCGTAGACGGCGCACGACATGGGCATCGACTGGCGGCACGAAGCCGGCAAATGAGGGCGCGCCCGCCTTCGCCGGCTTGCCGGCGACGAAGATGAGATCCTTGACGGTGACGGGAACCCCTGCCAGCGGGCGGGTTTCGGCGCTTTTTCGGTAACGCTGCGCGATCACCTTGGCTGCGGAAACAGCCTCTTCGTAGAGATCAGTCACAACGATATTGCAGACCGCATCCGTGCGGCGGAGCGCACACACCGTGTCTTCGATCACATCAACGGGGTCGAAACGGCCCGCCCTGTAGCCGGCGACCATGTCGACGGCAGAGAGACGCGCAAGATCGCCCGGCGCACTGGCTACGCCGACATTGACTGGAATCATGGTCATGAGCCCTCCCGGGCCGGACTCGCGCGGCCGAACCACGCCGGCCGACCGCTATTTTGTTGCACTTTCGTCGGCACTCCGGAGCGCTGCGGCGACCGCGCGTCGCGCCATGACCATTACGAGATTGGCGCGATATTCCCGATCCGCATGGATGTCCGAATTCAATCCCGACGGATCCAATGACACGCGGCTCAGCGCATCCGGATCGAACCGCTCCTGCAGCGCCGTTTCGATGTCGGTTGCCCTGAACACCGACGAGGCTGCACCGGTGACCGCGACGCGCACCTTTCCGGCCGTTCGTGCGACGAACACGCCGACAATCGCATAGCGCGATGCCGGACTGCGGAATTTCGCATACGCCGCCATGTCGGGAACCGGGACGCGGAAACCGGTGACGATTTCGCCAGCTTCGAGCGCAGTCTCGAACATATCGACGAAGAACGCGTCGGCGGGGATCGTCCGTTCGATCGTGATCACGGTTGCATCAAGAGCGAGGATCGCCGCAGGATAGTCGGCGGCTGGATCGTTGTTGGCGGCCGAGCCGCCGATCGTGCCACGATGGCGGACTTGCGGATCGCCGATGTGCGCGGCGAGCGAAGCCAGTCCAGGTATATGTGTCCGCACCAGCGCTGAGGAGGCGACGTCGCAATGGCGAGCCATCGCGCCGATGACCAGAACGCCTTCATCGAACGCTATCTCGCGAAGTGCTGCGACCGCCGAAAGATCGATGATCGCGACGGGCGCGGCTAGGCTTTGCTTCATGGTGGGCAGCAAGGTCATGCCGCCAGCTAGGATCTTGGCGTCGTCATGCTCGGCAAGCAGGGCAGCCGCTGCCACGGTCGTTGCAGGCTTCAGATAGTCGAAGGATTTCATCGAAGCCCCCTTATTCGGCTGCGAGCGCGGCGCGCGAATTGCGGATGATGTTCCAAATCTTGTTTGGCGTCGCAGGCATGTCGACATGGGTGACGCCCAGGGGCTGCAGGGCGTCGACCACGGCGTTGATAACGGCAGCCGGCGAACCGATAGTGCCGCATTCGCCACATCCCTTCACGCCCATCGGCGTGTGGGTGCATGTCGTTGAATGCGGGGCAACGACTATCGCCGGAAAATTGTCGGCACGCGGCATACAGTAGTCCATGAAGGACCCGGAGAGCAGTTGTCCGGAGCTTTCATCGTAGACACCGTGCTCGAACAGCGCCTGGCCGACACCCTGTACGATACCGCCCTGCAACTGGCCCTCGACGATCATCGGATTGATGATCGTGCCGACATCATCGACGGCGGTGTAGCGCTCCAGCGTCACCATGCCGGTATCGGGATCGATTTCGACCTCGGCGAAATGCGCGCCACCAGGATAGGTGAAGTTGACCGGGTCGTAGTAGGACTGCTCCTCGAGGCCGGGCTCAAGGGTTTCCAGCGGATAGTCGAAGGGCACATAGGCCGCGCCGGCGATCTCCGTGAACGTTTTCTTGCGATCGGTTCCGGCGACCGAAAACTCTCCCGCGTCGAACATGATATCCTCAAGATCGGCCTCGAGTTGGTGCGCGGCGATCTTGCGCCCCTTCAGGACCACCTTGTCGGCGGCTTTCGAGAGCGCCGCTCCGCCGACCACAAGCGAGCGCGAGCCGTAGGTGCCCATCCCGAACTGCACCTTGGCGGTGTCGCCGCAGACGATGTCGATGTCTTCGAACGGCACGCCGAGACGATCCGAGACGATCTGCGCGAACGTCGTTTCGTGGCCCTGGCCATGATTGTGGGTGCCGATCAGCACAGTGACCGCGCCGGTCGGGTGCACGCGCACCGTCGCGCTTTCGTAAAGCCCGCCACGTGCGCCGAGGCTACCGGCCAATCGCGATGGCGCCAATCCGCAAGCCTCGACATAGGTGGACAGGCCGAGGCCGCGATATTTGCCGCGGCCCGCCGATTCCAGCCGCCTCTGCTCGAAGCCATCCGCATCGGCGAGCTTCTCGGCCCTGTCGAGGCAGCCCAGCGGATCGCCGCTGTCATATTCGACGATGACCGGCGTCTGGTAGGGATAGGCCTCGGTCGGGATCATGTTGCGGCGGCGGATCGCGCGCTTGTCGATGCCCATCTCGATCGCCGCGACGTCGACCAGTCGTTCCAGCACGAAGGTCGCCTCTGGCCGTCCGGCGCCGCGATAGGCATCCACAGGAACGGTGTTGGTGAAGACCACCTTCACCGAGCAATGTATAGCCGGCATACGATAGACGCCCGATAGCAGCGGTGCGTAAAGGTTGGTCGGGATGTTTGGTCCGAAGGTCGAGAGATAGCCACCCATGTTGGCGAGTGTGCGCACCCTGAGTCCGAGAAACTTGCCACTCTCGTCGAGTGCCAGCTCGGCCTCGGTGAAATGATCGCGGCCTTGGGCGTCTGAGACGAAGCCTTCCGATCTCTCGCAAACCCACTTGACGGGTTGCCCGAGCTTTGCGGCGGCCCAGGTGACGACGGCTTCCTCGGCATAGTGGAACTGCTTGACACCGAAGCCGCCGCCGACATCGGGCGCCACGACACGCAATTTGTGCTGAGGAATGTGGAGCACCAATTCACCCATCAGGAAGCGGACCACGTGCGGAAATTGGCTCGTCGTCCACAGCGTGTGCTGGCCGGTCGCGAAATCATATTCCCCGATCGCCGCACGCGGCTCCATCGGATTGCCGATTAGGCGGTTGTTGACGAGTTCGATGCTGGCGACATGTGCCGCGTCGGCGAACGCGACCTCCACGGCAGCGGCATCGCCCAGCTCCCAGTCGCAGCACAGATTGTCGGGAATGTCGTCGTAGACGGCGGGCGCACCCGGCTGCAACGCGTCGACCACGCCGACCACGGCAGGCAGGATCTCGTACTCGACCTCGATCGCCTCGACCGCGGCGCGCGCCTGCTCCAGTGATTGCGCCACGACGAAGGCGACGGCATCGCCGACGTGCCGCACCTTGCCATGAGCGATCGGCGGGTGCGGCGGCTCCTTCATCGGCATGCCGTCCTTGCCGTGGATGCCCCAGCCGACCGGCAGCCCGCCGACATTGTCGGCTTTCAGGTCTTCGCCGGTATAGATCGCCGCCACGCCCGGCATGGCGCGGGCGGCAGTTGCATCGATCTCTCCAAGCCGGGCGTGCGCATGCGGCGAGCGCAGGAACGCGCCAAAAAGCATGCCCGGCCGCTTGATATCGGCGACATAGTTTCCGCGCCCGGTGACGAAGCGCAGATCCTCCTTGCGCTTCGGCGCCGCGCCGATGCCAACCACTTTTGACATGTTCATGAGCCCCTCACTTTGCCCGCGCGCATGGCGGCGGCGCCGGCGATCACCGATTTGACGATGTTGTGGTAGCCCGTGCAGCGGCAGAGATTGCCCTCCAGCCAATCGCGCACCTCCGTTTCGGTTGGGTCGGGATTGCGTCCGACAAGGTCGACCGCGCTCATCAACATCCCCGGCGTGCAGAAGCCGCATTGCAGCCCGTGGTTTTCATGGAAGGCCTGCTGCATCGGATGCAGCTTCGCCTGTCCGGCGCCCGCCAGGCCTTCAACCGTCGCTACTGAACCGCCATCTGCCGAGACTGCCAGCATGGTACAGCTTTTCACCGACTCGCCGTTGAGATGCACCACGCAGGCACCGCATTGGCTGGTGTCGCAGCCAATGTGAGTTCCGGTGAGCGAGAGCTGCTCGCGCAGGAGATCGACCAGCAGCATCGCCGGATCGATCGATACGCTGACCGGGCGTGCATTGAGCGTGAGATTGATTTCCATGGTGTGCTCCGGGCTAGGCAAGCAAATGCGCGCGGTCGATCAGCCATGCGGCAAGGACGCTATCGCCGACGTCGAATGGATTCTCGAAAAAGCGGCGTTCCGGCACATAGGCGACGAATTCCTCCTCGCCCGCAGCGTCCAGCATCACCTTGACGAAATTGCCCTGGTATTCGATGCCGAGGATCGTCGCCGGCACCGAAGCCATGTCCTGCTCGGAGAGCGTTGTGCCCGTGCGGAACAGTTCGACGTCGTCGCGCCGCACCGCGATGTCGATCGCCTGGCCGGCCTCCAGCCGGACGCCGGCGCGCATCGGAATCGTAATGCCGTTGATTTCAGGGCTCGCGATCATAGCGCGCGTGCCATTAATCCTGCCGACCTTGCCACTGAGCACATTCTGCCCACCAAGGAATTCCGCGACGTAGCGATCCTTCGGCGCAGCATAGATTTCACGCGCCGGACCAGACTGCTTGATCTTGCCGTTTTCCATGACGACGACCATGTCGGCGAGCGCGATGGCCTCGAGCTGCGTATGCGTGACATGGACGAAGGTGATGCCGAGTTCGCGCTGCATGCGTCTCAGCTCGGCGCGCATCCTGATGCGGAGATGCTCGTCGAGCGCCGAAAGCGGCTCATCGAGCAGCAACACCCGTGGTTCGGTAATGGCAGCGCGGGCGAGCGCCACGCGCTGCTGCTGACCGCCGGAAAGCTGCGCCGGGAGACGGTTGGCAAACTCGGCCAGCCGTACCTTCTCGATCATGGCGTCAGTCCTGGCGTAGCGCTCGGTCTTCGAGAGCCCACGGACCCTGGGCGCGAAGGCTATGTTGTCGCGAACCGTCAGATGCGGAAACAGCGCGTAGGACTGGAACATCATCGCCGTACGGCGCTCGACCGGTGGCAGGCCGACGACACTTTCGCCGCCAATCAGGATCTCGCCAACGGTCGGATCCTCGTGGCCGGCGATCATACGCAGGATCGTGGTCTTGCCGCAGCCCGAAGGGCCGAGAATGCAGCAATAGGCGCCGTCCGGAATTTTCAGATTGACGCCGTCGACCGCATAGCTGAAGCCGTCATAGCTCTTGGCGACGCCGGCGATCTCAATATGACCCATGCCGACCGTCATGCGCCGGCTCCCACGAGAACGGGCGGGCGGCTCCTGCGCCGCTTCTGGATGAAGGCGATCGTGCCCAGACTTGCCCCGATGACGAGAAAAGAGACGATCGTGGTGACGGTGCCAAGCGCATAGAGTGCCGGCGAAGTGATGTTCAGCGTCATGCTCCAGATCTCCAGGGGCAGTGTATTGAGCGAGCCGGCGGTCTGCAGCGTCCGGGCAAATTCGTCATAGGAGAGCGTGAAGCCGAACAGCGCGACGGCGACAAGGCCGGGCGCCAGCACCGGGATCACGACGAGCCGGATCGCCTGCCAGGGCGAGGCGCCAAGGTCGCGCGCCGCTTCTTCCCAGGCATGGTCGAAGCGCGACATGACGGCGAACATGACGAGCACGCCAAAAGGCAACGTCCATGAAAGCTGCGCACCAAGCGCCGAGGTGAACAGGCTTGCCTCGATACCGACCGCGTTGAAGATGAGTCCCACGCCGATGCCGAGCACCAGGCCGGGAGCGACCAGGCTGCCGATCATCAAATAGAAGACGGTCGTGTCACCGGCGAAGCGTTTGCGAAAGCCAAGTCCGGCCAGGAAGGATACGACCACGGTCAGCACCGTGACCACGATCGCAAGCTCGAACGAGCGCTCGAAGGAGCCCTTGACGTCGCCGGTGCGGACCTGCGTGAACAGGTCGACGAACCAGTGCAGCGAGAGACCCTTGATCGGGAAGACCAGCCCGCCGCGCAGATCCTGGAAGGAAAGAATATAGATGCAGGCCATCGGACCGTAGAGCGCCACCAGGTAGAGCGTGAACAGGGTGGCAAGCACATAGAAGGTCCACGGCCGGCGTCCACTGGCCGGGGCAATCGCCCGGCTCCTGTGCGCCGGCACGCTTGCGGCGATGGTCGGGGCCATGCTCATCGCGTGATCTCCTTGCGGATGTCGACGAAGCGCAGGATCAAGCCGACAGTCAGCACGAGAACGACGGTGAGCAGCACTGCACTGGCCGCGGCGGTCGGATATTGCAGCACCGAGATGTCCTCATAAAAGGCGCCGGCGACAGAGGCAGAGCCGCCGCCCGACATTACCTTGACCACGAAGAAGTCGCCCATGACGATCGAAATCACGAAGATCGAACCGAGCGCGATACCGTTCTTGGACAGCGGCACGATGATCAGCCGCATGATATCAAAGCGGCTGGCGCCAGCGTCGAGCGCCGCCTCGACGACGCGCTTGTCGATCCGGCCCATGGCGTTGAAAATCGGCACGATCATGAAGATGGTGAGCTGGTGGACATAGGCGACGACCACCGCGAAGCTGGAAAACAGCAGGAATTCGAGCGGTTGGTCTATCAGACCGATCTTGAGCAAGGCCTCATTGACCAGCCCCTCCTTGCCCAGCAAGGGGATCCAGGAAATCATCCGGATAATGTTGGAGGTCCAGAACGGCACTGTGCAGAGCAGGAACAGCCCGAGCGCAAGCAGCGGGTTCCTGACATGGAAGACAAGGAAATAAGCGACGAGGAAGCCGATCACCAGGCTGAAAAACCACGTCAGCACGGTGAACTTGATGGTCTCGTAATAGAGATTGAACGTCAGTTCCGAGGTCAGTATCTGCGTGTAGTTTTCGAGATTGAACGCCGGGAACAATCCGCCGAAGCCATCGGTTTCGAAGAAGCTCGCTGCCACCACTGCAACCAGCGGTAGCACGAAGAACGGGATCAGCACGACGACCAGCGGGGCAACATAGGCCCACCCGGCCAGATTTCGCTTGAACGCAACGCTTTGTGTCATCGCCGGACTCCGAGGATTTTCGGATGAAGGTGTGATCGGGCAAGGCGCCCGATCCGGTTGCGGCGACGCCGGTCACGCAACCTTGAAGTCGTTCCAGCGCTTGTTCATGTAGGCCGCCTCGTCCATCAGCGTGTTCCAGCACGAGATGTTCTTGACCCGCTCGAGGAAGGAGCCGCCATCGCGCACCGTACCCGTCTTCTCCATCGGAGTGCCGTAGGGGTCCTTGACTTCATCCGGCGCCGGCTTGCCGTCGTACCAGTAGTCCCATTCGGCGGCGGTGAGGAACGGCTTGGCGGTGGACGGCACCGGGCTGTAGTAGCCGTAGCGGGCGACGAAAGCGCCCTGCCAGCCGGTGTAGTACCAATTCATATACTCGTAGGCCGCTTCAAGCTTCTTGCCGGTGAGGTGCTTCATCAAGCCCATCCCGTTGCACCAGCCGCGATAGCCTTCCTTGTCGCCCTTTTTGTTGACCGGCGCGTAGACGCAAGGGATCTCCTTGACGCGAACCGCGGCAACCGCTGGCGACCACATCGACTGGATGATCACCTCGCCGGCCGCCATGAGCTGCACGGATTGGTCGAATGTGGTCCAGGTGGCGCGGAAATGCCCCGACTTCTTCAGCTCGATCAGCTTGTCGATAGTGAAGTCGATCTCTTCCTTGGTCATGTTTCCCTTGTTGCCGTACTTGATCAGGTCGGCACTCTCGAAACACAGGGCGGCGTCCATGATCCCGATCGCCGGCACGTCGAGGATCGCCGCCTTGCCCTTGAACTTCGGGTCGATCAGTTCCTTCCACTCGGTAACCGGATGGCCGATCAGATCAGGACGGTAGCCGATCGAATCCGCATTGTAGACTTGCGGCAGGAATGTCGCCCATTCGGTGACGCCGTCGTGGAGATCGGTCGCGTCGGGCGTCTCGATATACATCGCTTCGTACGGCGAAATGCCCTGGCGCGACACCACTGCGCCGTCGATCTCACCCTTGGTGAAGATCGGCAGGATATTATCGAACTCCTTGATCTTGTTGATTTCGATGCCTTGGATCACGCCGCGTTTGGCGGCGAGCTTGGCCTGCCAGCCTTCGAGGTCGGCGATATCGACCGAATTCGGCTGGGTGATGAAGCGGTTGATGGCAGCGGAGGTGTCGAGATTCTGCATCGTCACTTTCAAGCCGAGATCCTTGGCCGCCTGGTCGCCGATCGCCTTGACGACCGAGTACGAAACGCCGACGTGGCGCAGTTCGATGTCCTTGATCTCCTGGGCCCAGATCGTCGGAAAACCGCCGATCGCTCCGGACCCTACGGCGGCCCCGGCAGCAGCCGCGCTGCCTTTGAGAAACTTTCTTCTTGTCAGTGTATTCGTCGGCTCTTTCACCTGTTTCATGGTCAAACCCTTCCCCTGCATGCCGAGCCTGTTGTCGGCAATCCACATTCTTCGATGTCCGGCTTTATGCTGGAGGGTAGGATATATTTTTTGCGCAGCCCGCCAAATTAGAAGTGAAAATTCCAATTATAAGCAGGGCAAATCTGCCGCCGATATGCGCACCGGCAAGCGCCGTTCTCCCAAAACATATGCAAAAGCGCAGATTCCCTACTCTTTCCTGCCAGAATATTCAGCAAGTTGGCAATTCCCGTAGCGCGCAGACTCGCAGCCACCGGGCGAAAAATAATTTCAAGGCACGTTCACCGTGATCTGGACGAACGGAGGGGACCGTGAGGGAGCCGCAATATCAAAGAGAGGATGTCCGCTTAAGCGAGCTCTGCCGAAAAGGAGCCGCCCGATTGTGCCCCCAATCTCTCCGCGATTAGCCTCGATGGCCGCGCTCTATCGAGAAAAACCGTGTTGCGCGCCACTTGCCGGCTACGGCCGAGCCCCGCCGGCGCACCGGTGTTCGGATTGACGTCGAACTTCGGAAAATTGCTCGAAGAGATGTCCAGCCGCAGCCGATGGCCGGCACGGAACAGATTGGCGGTCGCAAACAGCTCGATGTGAAGCCGCATGATCTCGCCAGGTTTCACGAGCTCGGCTCTTTCGAATGAATGCCGGAAACGACAGCGGAAAATCCCGTCTGACAGGTTCAAGGCAAAGCCCGTCGGATAGTCGGCGCTCGGTGGATGGACGTCGATCAGTTTCGCGGTGAAGTCGGTGTCTGGCGCATCGGTCGTCGCCCAGAGATCCACCGCCACCCTTCCGAGCACGGTCAAATCGTCGGCAAGCGGCTCGGTCTCGAAGGAGAGGACATCGAGACGGGCGGAAATCGGCAGTCCGAAATTGCGGCAGCCGAAGAACCTCTCGTCCTCTCTCTGGTCGAAGCCGCCCCCTGTGAAGATCGGCTGACCGCTGGTCAGCGCCCCGCCAATGGTCGGGACCGGGTCGGCGGGATCGAAATCATAGCTTAGCGCGGCGGCGTCGGGCGCGGGAAAGGCCTCCGAAAGCCTGCCGTTGGGGTGCAGGTAGTAGGTTTGCTCGGTCATGTCCGGCAGCGGCCACCGCTTGGCTTTGATCCAGCGCCCGCCGTGATCGAGACGGCCCGTTTCAGTTTTCGTGCCCTTTCCCCCGCCCATGACAAAAAGGCGGATCGGCTCCTCGTCGAGATTGTCCTCCGGCCCGCTCCTCAGCCAGCGATCGAACCAGCGGCGACGAAACTCCAGCCAGCTCGCCGCCACATTGCCGCCGAGCGGAGCGTTCGGTCCGAAATCGACGTCGCCGGCAAAGGTCAGATTGCGATCGCCGTGCAGACCCGGACCCATGATCAAGGCGAGCGGCCGTTTGCCATTGCGTGCAAGGCCGGCGAAATTCTCGAACGTCGTCGGGACATAGACGTCGAACCAGCTCGAGATCAGGGCGATCGGAATGTGGGGAATGGCGTCGTAGAAGCCCGCTGCATGAATGCCGACCTGCTTCCAGAAGCCGTCGAAAGTCTCGTGCCGCCACTGCTCCAGCAGGTAAGCCTCGTAGTCCGGAGCCCAGCGGAGCGGGGAACGGCCCTCAGACCAGGGCATTTTGCCGAACCAGCGATGCAGGTTTTCCGCTTCGAGCGCCTTTCGGGCCAACTCGTCGCCGGCGGCGGCGGCGCTCTCGCGGGCTTCCCGGTAGGCCCAGGTCGCCTGTTTCAGCTCGAACGCGCCGCCTTGGCGGATGCCGCAGGTGAAGGCGTTAGAGAATCCGCCGGAATCGAGGATCATGGTTGCAAGAGCCGGCGGCGCAAGGCACGCCGCCGCCATTTGGGTATGCGCAGCATAGGAAAGGCCCATGGTGCCGATCCGGCCACTGCACCAGGGCTGGGCTGCGATCCATGCAAGCGTGTCGTAGCCGTCCGGACCTTCGGAGCGATATTTGACGAACTCGCCTTCCGAGCCGTAGCGGCCGCGGCAGTCCTGGTAGACGACGATGTAGCCATGGCGCACGAAATGCTCGGCGACCGTCGCGCGATCCATCGGTTCGGTCATGCTGACCTCGAGTTCGGCGCGCGATGCCATCGCCTTGCCATAAGGCGTCCGCTCAACGATGACGGGAGCTGGCCGGTCCAGCGCGCGGCCTCCCCTTGCCGGTCGGTAGACGTCGGTCGCCAGTCTTACCCCATCGCGCATCGTCACCATAATATCGCGGCAGAGGACCATGTCATCGGTCACGGACTGGAACGCCTGGAGGTCGGTCATCTCAAAAAATTCCAAGGCGTTCAGGCGGCGGCGTCATTGAGGTGGCATGCGCTCTTGTGTCCGGCAGCAACCACCTTCAGTCGGGGCGCTTCGGTGCGGCAACGAGGCATCGCGTGCGGGCAGCGCGGGTGGAAATGACATCCGCTCGGCGGCGAGAGCGGGCTCGGCAATTCACCCTTGATCGCGGCAAAGCCGCGTTTGGTGGTTTCGATCCGCGGCACCTCGGCGAGAAGCGCCTGCGTGTAGGGATGGTTGGCCCGTGCAAAGATCTCCTCGGCCGGAGCCTCTTCGACAATGCGGCCGAGATACATGATCGCCACCCGATCGGAGATGTGCTCGACCACTCCGAGATCGTGGCTGATGAACAAGTAAGTGAGGTTCAGCCTCTCGCGCAGGTCCATGAAGAGATTGAGGATTTGCGCCTGGATCGAGACGTCCAAAGCGGCAACGGCCTCATCGCAGACGAGAAATTCCGGCTGCACGGCGAGCGCGCGCGCAATGCCGATCCGCTGGCGCTGGCCGCCGCTGAACTGATGCGGAAAGCGGTGTTTTAGCGCCGGATCGAGACCGGCACGCCGGAACTGTTGATCGACAAAGGTACCGAGATCGCCCTCAACCAGCCCGTGTACGCGCGGCGCCTCGCTGACGATATCGGCCGCTTTGCGGCGCGGATTGAGCGAGGCGTAGGGATTCTGGAATATCATCTGCACGCGCAGCTTGGCCTCACGCCGTTCGAGCGCCGGAAGCGCCTTCAAGTCCTTGCCGCGCCATGATACCGATCCCTTGCTGGGCGCCACGATGCCGGCGACGATCCGGCCCAGTGTGGACTTGCCGCATCCCGACTCGCCAACGAGGCCCAGAACCTCGCCCCTGCGAACGGCGAGGCTGACACCGTCGATCGCCTGCACGCTTGCCGTCGGTTTGGCGAGTTTGAACGAGATCGCCAAACGGGCCGCGAGATCCGGCCGCGTGCCGAAGCTGTGAGAAATCTCGTTCAGCTCGATCAGCGGCGCCATCCTGCTAGAACCCGCTGAGGAGCTTTGAATGTCTGCCGCAACCGGAGTGGAGGGGATCATACGCGGAACTCCGGCAAGGGATGAACGCAGCGGTGCTCGCGCGGGCCAGCAGTGAGCAGAGGCACCGCCTGGGCACACGCCGCGTCGGCGCGCGCGCAGCGCGGGGCGAAAGCGCATCCGGCCGGCAGCCGCGCAACACTGGGCGCCATTCCCGGGATCTGCCGAAGCCGCTCGCCACGCCGGTTGCGGCTGGGAACGGAGTCGATCAGACCGGCGGTATAAGGGTGCAACGGACGGGCGAGAACGTCCGACACCGGGCCGGATTCGACGATGCGGCCCGCATACATCACGGCGATCCGGTCGGCGAGCCGCGAGACGACGGCGAGATCATGCGTGATCCAGATCAGCGACGTGTTGTTCTGCGCCACGAGCTTTTGCATCTCGGCGAGAATCTGTGCCTGGATCGTCACATCGAGCGCGGTGGTCGGCTCGTCGGCGATGATGAAGTCCGGCCGGTGCAGCAGCGCAATAGCGATAACGACGCGCTGGCGCATGCCGCCGGAAAACTGATGCGGATAGGCCTGCAGCCGCTCATCCGGACTCGGGATCCCGACCATGCCGAGCGCGTCGCGCGCCCGCGCCCTGGCGTCCATGCGCGAGACGTTTTCATGCGCCTGCACCGCCTCGATCATCTGCGTGTCGATGCGCAGGACCGGGTTCAGCGTCATCATCGGATCCTGGAAGATCATCGCCATGCGGCGCCCGCGCAGCGCTCGCATCTCCTCGCGGCTGGAGCGGGTGATGTCGCGGCCGTCGAAGACGATCTGGCCGCCGACGATCGTGCCTGGCGGATCGACAAGGCCGATGATGGAAAAGCCGGTGACCGATTTGCCGGACCCGCTTTCACCGACGAGACCCAGAACCTCGCCGCGCGCGACGCTGAACGAGACGCCGTCGACGGCTTTTGCTTGTCCGAAATGGGTCCTGAGATCGCGGACTTCGAGCACGGTCGCATTCATTCGCGCCCCCGCGGGTTGAGCACGTCGCGGAGCCGATCACCTACGAGGTTGATCGCAACCACGGTAATCAGCAGCGCCACGCCGGGATAGAAACTGATCCACGTCATGCCGGAGAGCATGTACTGATAGCCGTTGGCGACCAGCAGGCCGAGACTGGGCTCGGTGATCGGCACACCGAGGCCAAGGAAGGACAAGGTCGCCTCCAGCGAGATGGCGCGCGCCACCTGCACCGTCGCGATCACGATCAGCGGCGGCAGGCAGTTGGGCAGAAGATGGACGAACAGGATGCGCCATCGCGGAATGGCGAGCGACTCTGCCGCCTCCATGTATTCCTTGCGCCGCTCCACCAGCGCCGTGCCGCGCGCGGCACGTGCATAAGTCGCCCATTCGACGATCACCAGAGCGAGTACGACGTTGAGGATTCCCTTGCCGAGAAAGGCGAGGATCATCAGTGCAACGAGAATGGAGGGGAAGGAGAGTTGCAGATCGACGATGCGCATGATCGCCGTCTCGGTCCGACCGCCGACATAGGCGGCGAGCAGGCCTAAAGAGGCGCCGAACAGCGCGGCGAAAAGCGCCGAGCTGACGCCGACGCCGAGCGATATGCGCAGGCCGTAGATGATGCCGGAAAGCATGTCACGACCCTGGTCGTCGGTGCCGAGCCAGAAAATCATGCCCGTCATCGATTGCGAGCCGGGCGGCAGGCGGCTGTCCATGATGTCGAGCTGGTTGAGGTCGTAGGGATTTTGCGGCGCTATAAGCGGCGCGAGCAGCGCCAGCCCGATGATCGCGGTCAGCAGCACGAAACCGGCAATGGCGGCAGGCGAGCGGAAGAATGCCCGCACGAGCACTCGAAACGGCGCCTCTTCACCCTTCTCGGCCTCGGTAGGCATCGGTGGCGGCAAGGTGTCGACGCTCATGTCACGGTCCCTCGCCCTGGAGCCGCACCCGCGGGTCGAGTGCCGTATAGGTCAGGTCGACGACGAGATTGATGATGACGAAGAAGGCGACGATCGCCATCAGGTATGCGGTGATGATCGGACGGTCGAGCACGTTGATGCTGTCGATGATCAACTTGCCCATGCCAGGCCAGCTGAACACGCTTTCGGTGACGACCGAGAAGGCGACGATAGAGCCGAATTCCAGGCCGATGATGGTCACCACCGGGATCATGATGTTCTTCGAGACGTGGACGCCGATCACGCGCGTTTCCCTGAGGCCCTTGGCCCGCGCGAACTTGACGAAATCGAGCGGCAGGACTTCGGCGACGCCGGCGCGCGTCAGGCGCAGAATGAGGCAGGCGTCAAACAAGGCGAGGTTCACCGCCGGCAGGATCAGGTGGGCAAGGCCGTCTTTGGTCAGGAACGCCCATTGGACGCCGAACAGTTCGGCGGTCTGGCCGCGCCCGCCGCTCGGCAACCAGCCGAGCTGCACGCCGAAAAACATGATCAGCACTAGCCCGACCCAGAAGGTCGGCAACGAGAAGCCGAGGATGCTGACGGTCATGATGACGCGGCTCAAGATGCTATCCGGCCGCAGTCCGGCATAAAGCCCGAGCGGCACGCCGACGACGATGGCAATGAGGATGGCAGAGACGGCCAGTTCGAGTGTTGCCGGCAGTCGCTGCAGGATCACCCTGATCGCCGGCTCGTTGTAGACGTAGCTCTCGCCAAGGTCGCCATGCAGCGCTGCCCAGAGGAAGCGGAGGTACTGCTGCCAAAGCGGCAGGTCGAGCCCGAGTGCCTGGACGACGCGCGCGCGCTCGATCTGATCGGCGTCGGGCGAGATCAAAATGTCGACGGGGTCGCCGATGACGTTGATCGCGATGAAGACGATAACCGTCATGGCGAACATGACCATCACGGCCTGGAGCAGCCGGCGCGCGACGGCTGCGGTCATGGCATCGCTCCGCAGCCTGATTGCCGGAAAGGGTCGCCGGTCGTCTGTGCGCGGCACATCACGCCGGCACCGCCATCGCCATGCCGTCGCGCTGCGGATCGGCGCCGCCGCGGCAAATTCCGTCTTCGATCTGGATGCCGTGGAGGGCGGCAAAAGCGTAACTTTGCCAGGAGCGCTTCACCTCGTAGCCCCGGCCCTCGATTTCTTCAGTGACATAGCGCGGAATGCGATTGGAGACGTCGATTGTGTTCGACACCGCCACGATCCTCGGGGCGGCCACCGCTTCCGACATGCTCATATCGAAATCGATGAGATTCATCAGCCCCTGCGCCATGGACGGCGCGATATAGCTGCCGCCGGGCGCTCCCATGACGATCACCGGCCGGTCGTCCTTGAATACGATTGTGGGCGCCGCAGAGCTGGCCCGCCGCTTGCCGGGAGCCAGCGATCCGGCCCGGCCCGGCCTTGGGTCGAAGCGGCTCATCGTTCCGTTGTACATGAATCCCAGGCCATCGGTGATCGCCCCCGAGGGACTGCCCAGCGTGTGGGTCAAGGCGACGGCATTGCCCTCATGGTCGACCACCGAAATATGGGTCGTGTCGCGCGGCGACCGGTCATCGACGCGCTCGATCCTGGCGCGCAGCCCGGCCTTGATCTCGGCGGCGAGCCCGCTGCAATAGTCGCGGGACAGCAGCCGCGCGACCGGCACGTCGACATAGGCAGGATCGCCGAGATGGCGGTCCTTGTCGATGGTCATGCGCTTCATCGCCTCCGCCAGCAGGACGATGTGCTCGGCACCGTCATGCTCCATGGCTCCGACATCAAAATGCTCGAGGATGTGGAGCAATTGCAGCATGGATATGCCGCTGGCGGGCGGCGGGCTGGTCGCAATATCGTAGCCACGATACTCGCCCCAGAGCGGTTGCGCGGTGGATAGCTCATAGCGCGCCAGATCATCCTTCCCGATAAGGCCGCCGTTGGCGGCCATGTCGGCGGCGATTTCTTCGGCGATCTCGCCCTTGTAGAAAATGTCCGGACCGGCGGCCGCGATGCGCTCGAGCGTTTGGGCGAGGTCGGTGTTGACGACGACGTCGCCTGGCAGCTTGACCGCGCCGTCCGGGCGAAAATAGATGGCGCGCCCCGTGTTGCTGAAGCGCAGCTTGTCAAGGGTCCGCACTTCGCCGGTATCTACGCCGTCCTGGGCCCAGTACCAATGGACATGCGGGCGGACCATAAAGCCGCGCCTCGCCTGCTTGGCGGCGGGTGCGACGACGTCGGCCCATTCAAAAGTGCCGTATCTCGACAGCGCCTCGGCATAGCCCTTGACACTGCCCGGCGTGCAGACGGCGAGATAGCCGATCTCGCTGATGCCGCCTTCCAGCAGAAAGGCGAAGCCGTCGCGCGACTGGCCGACCAGAAGGTCGCTCCACATTTCAGGCGACGCTTTGAGCGGCGCCCTGGCGTAGAATTCTAGCACCTCGTGCACGCCGCGTCGCGGCATATAGACCTGCATCGAGCCAAAGCCCCCGATGCCGGCCATTTGAGGGTCGACGACGCCTTGCATGAAAGCGCAGGCGATCGCCGCATCGACGGCGTTGCCGCCGCGTTTGAGCACCAGAGCGCCCGCCTCGACCGCCTCCGGCTGCGGCGCAACGATCATTGCATTCATCTTGATGCGTTCCGTCGTTCCTTGAGGGCCTGGGCCAGGAAATCCTTGACCGGATCGAGAACCGCGTCGCGTTCGTGGGCTACCCCGGGCAGCAAATCAAAGCGTACGCGCACACCCGCTTCCTCGAACGATCGACACAACGTCCTGAGGCGCTCCGGCCTCGTTTGTCCTGCATCGTTGGCGCCTGGCATCCAATGGGTGCTGCCCTGGGCGTGCGTGATTTCCCAGGTCTCCAGGTCGGCATCGCCGACGATCATCTGGACAGGCACTTTTGCCAGCGCGGCGGCGTCGAAGGTGATGCGGAACTTCTCCGGCAGGTCGCGAATGCCCACCCACCAGTCCCGCGTGCGATCGAGCAGGGTCACCGATCCCGGTGCGCCGATCGACGCCGCCCATAGCCTGTCGGGATGAAGGATGGCGAAGCGATGGGTGAAATGCCCGCCGCCGGAAAATCCGAACATAGCGAAGCGGGTCCAGTCCTGACGGTATTTCGCGACGACTTCTTCGACTATCGCGAGCAGCACCTGATCGTAGCGGATGTCGCCCTCGATCATGTATTTGTATCCGCTGCGGGCATCGTCGCCGAGAACGCCCATTGGAAACACCGGGCACAAAATGGCGCAGTCGTTCCAGCGTCCGAACTCGGCGAACGCATCACGGAAACCCAGGAACGAGGTGCGGCCGGTACCATGGACGGCCACCAGCAGGTCGACTTGGGTGCCTTCCCCAACCGCGGGCGGTACATACAGGCAATAGTGGAAACGTGGGTCCGATTTGGAAGCAAAGATGGCGGTCGCGCCAAGATCGTATGTAGCGCGACCGCGATCCGCAACAGATCCCGTGGCGATGCTCGTCAAGTCTACACCTCCTCAGACAATCTTGGCGTTCATGGCCAGCGTATACTGGTCGGCCCGCGTCGTGAACTGAAGGTCCTTTCGGGCAGCCACGACGAGAACCTCATGGTGCAGCGGAATCAGGGCGACGTCGTTGAAGACGATGTCGCTGAGCTCCGAGAGCATCATTTCGCGTTTGGTGTCGTCCAGCGTCCGCTTCGCCACAGCCAGTTTGGCATCGAGATCGGGATTGGAGTAGCGGCCCGAATTGGCGATGCCCATACCGGCGTCCGGATTCTGCGTCGCGACCAGAGCTGTCATTGGGTTCGAGGTTTCGCCTGTGTTGACGCCCCAGGAGTCCAGATTGACGCTGAACTCATGGGCATCCGCCTTGTCGGCATAAACCGACCAGGGCATGACCTCGACGCTGACTTCCAGGCCGATGCGAGAGAACATCTGGGCCACGGCCTGCACGATCTTCGAATCGTTGACGATACGATCATTGGGCCCGTGGATCGTCAGGCGGAAGCCATCGGGGTAGCCGGCCTCGGCAAGCAGGGCCGTGGCTTTTGCAGCGTCGAATGGAACGGGTTTGATAGCAGCCGAGGTGCCCGGGGCGCCGGCGGGCAGAAACTGTGAAGCGACAATGGCATTGCCCTGCATCAAGCGCTCGACAATGGCGCTGCGGTCGATCGCCATGGACAGCGCCTGCCGCACACGCAGATCCTTCAGCGGGTTGCGGTCGAGCGGCTTGCCATCCTTGCCGCTGATGAAGGGCGTCACGTCCCTGAACGTGTCCAGCGAGAAGAAGACCACCCGGCTCGATACGCCGCGGATGATGTGAAAGCGCTCGTCTTGTTCGACGCGGGCAACACCCTCGTAGGGCACCTGTTCGACGAGATCGAGATCGCCGGCGAGCAGGTTGGCAAGTCGCGCGCCGGCATCGGTGACGATGCGGAGCTCGACGTCCGGCAAAGCAGGCCTCGGTCCCCAGTAGTTGGGATTGGCGGAAAGCGCGACACCGTTGCCGGAAACATATTCCTTCAGCACATAGGGGCCAGTTCCGATCGCCGCGGTGCCGTT
The DNA here is from genome assembly GCF_055811335.1 of Mesorhizobium sp. WSM4847. NCBI lineage: Bacteria > Pseudomonadati > Pseudomonadota > Alphaproteobacteria > Hyphomicrobiales > Phyllobacteriaceae > Mesorhizobium > Mesorhizobium sp. WSM4847. Next base: position 189,615 of record NZ_JBVVPY010000010.1, read on the forward strand.
GTTGAACTGATCGCTCGGGGTATCCTTGAACTTGGCGCGGATGATGCGAATGCGACTGAGCGAATTGGGCAGAAGCGGCTCCGGCTGCTTGGTTTCGATGAGAAGCTTGCCGGTTTGGGGCGAGGTGATCGACTTGATGTTGCGCGTGTAGGTCCGGAACGACGCCGTGCTGTCGATGGTGTTGGCCCGGTCGAATGAAACGACGATGTCGTCTACGGTGAGCGGCTCACCGTCGCTGAAGCGCACGTCTGGGCGCAGGTCGAACTCCCAATGGGTGTCGTCGACCGCGCGCCAGGCCGTCGCCAGCCCCGGTCTGGAGATCGACTTTTCGTCGTTGGTGACAAGCGTGTCGTAGATATGGGTGGCAAGCGCGTTGTTCGGCGCATTGCTCTTCAGATGCGGGTCTAGCGTCGTCGGCGGAGCAGCCATGCCGATCCGCAATTGGCCGGTTGCCGCTGCCTGGGCCAGCCCCGTCCAGCTAATGCCTTGCAAGACGGCGGCACCGCCGAGCGCCCATTGCATCAGCGCACGGCGCGATATTGTCCGGTTCATCATTGGTTTTCTCCGTGTCCACTCTGGATAGTTCCATCGGAGGAGTTCTTTTCCGCTGCCGCTTGCCATGATCGAGCCCAGCTTGGGATCCGCTGATGGTGCCGGCCTCCTTCCTGACAGCGAGTGAAACGAAAGCTTCACTATTTGTCAACACAGATAAACCATCGTTTCACTAGACGATACAAATTTTCTCGTTTAACCTCCTGCACGAGACGCTTTGCCGAGGAAGTGAGAAATGACCGATCAAGCAGATACCCGGTACACGGTCGATTCCGTCGATCGCGCGATCAGTTTGTTGCAGACAGTGGCCGGCGAGGCAGATCTTGGCGTTTCCGAAATCGCGCGGCGTTCCGGCGACAGCAAGGCGCGCGCTTTCCGGCTTTTGCAGACGCTGGTGCGGCGCGGCTTGCTGGCGCGATCATCGGATGGAAAAGGCTATCGCCTCGGCCTCGCTGCATTGATGCTGGGCCACGCCGCCAGCGAACAGATGGACCTGATCCGCATAGCAAACCCTGTTCTGGAAGAACTCGGTCAGAAGATCGGCGAAACCACCCAGTTGCGGATCCGCGATGACCAGGAAAGCCTTTGCGTCGCCAAATGGGAGCCGAAGCGGGACCTTCGCGTCAATGCGATTGTCGGCCGGCGGCGTCCGCTACATGCCGGTTCGAGCAAGGCGTTCCTGGCCCATATGGGTGATGAGGAGCGCGAGGCCATTCTTTCCGGCTCGTTGAAGCGCTTCACCAAGAAAACGGTGACCGATCCTCGGCTTCTTAGGGGCGGGCTCGAGCAAATCCGCAAGGCGAAGTTTTTCGTCAGTCGCGGCGAGATCAACGACGATCTGATTTCGATCACCGCACCGGTGTTCGTGGCGCCGGGTAAGATAATCGCGGCGCTGAACATCGCTGCCCCGGAAAACCGGGTGCCGGAAGAGCGTATAAGCGAACTGGGCGACATGGTGGCCCGGGCCGCCCATCGTATTTCCGCCGCCCTTGGCTTCCGCTCGCCGGCTGCCAATGACATAGCGAGTTGAACTGGTGCCAAGCATCACACTGCCTCGGCAGATTGCGACGAGGGGTGTATCTCCGGAACGGTGAAAACCGACACCTCGCCCTTGAAGCCTTGCAGTTCAAACACGCCCGCCTGGACAACCGGCATCGACGCTCCCTCCGCAAATCCGGGACCAAGCACCAGAGGGATGCTCAGCTTTTTGGTCGTTGACTCGAGCCGTGCCGCGCGGTTCACCGGCGAGCCAATCGCGGTGTAATCGAAGCGCCGTTCGGAGCCGAAATTCCCTACGGAGCAGACGCCAGTCTCGATGGCGACGCCGATTTCGATGGAGGGATGCCCGCGCGCGACGAAACCGGCATTTTCGCGCTTCACCCGTTCGATCAGGGCAAGCCCCGCCTCGAGCGCGCGCTCGCGATGATCTGGCTGATCAAGCGGCGCGTTCCAGAAGGCTAGCACGGCATCGCCCATGAACTTGTCGATCGTCCCGTCGCGCTTGAGTATCTCATCGGTCGCAAGGCCGAGAAAGTGATTGACCACCTTTCCGATTTCCTGGGCACCGAGTTGTTCGCTCATCGTCGTGAAGCCGCGTATGTCACTCAGCAGGATTGTGATCTCGCGCTTCTCGCCGGACAGGATCGCTTCGGTGTCCGAATTTGCGAGGCGCTGCACCACGGAGGGCGACAGATATTGGGAAAACTGCCGTGCCAGGGTGGACCGGCGCTGCTCGCTGCGCCTGTAGAGGGCATAGCCTTCGAAGCCAGCTACGAGGATCGTCGCAAGCGCCGGCTGCAGTGGGTCATAGAGCTTACCCTGCAGGCTGTATTCGAGAGCGCCGAACGCGAAGGGCGTGGCAGCCAGGAGCGCCAGAGCGAGGGCGCCAAGCATGACACGCTGGGCGAGCACTCCGGAAAGCCCGATGAAAACGATGCCACTGAGGACCAACCACAGCCGCTCCAGCGTACGCGCTTGCGTTGGCTCTACAAGATGGCGCCCGGCAAGGATCTGGCCGATTGCATCAGCGTGGATGTCCACGCCTGGTCGCGCCGGACGCGCCGGGGTGGGCAGATACTGCGTCAATCCCACGGCTGACAGATCAACAATGGCGATCGCGTTCCGCAGCAGCGGATCGCCGCGACCCGAAAGGATATTACTGGCAGATATGCGCGGCGTATTGGTGTCGGTTTCCCAGAGGCGGATGCTGCCCTGCGGCTCAAGTGGCACAATGGTCCCGGCCATCCTGAGCGCGTCAAACCCGGCGACATTCATCCGGGCTACGTAGCCGTTCTCTCCGGCGTAGAGGCGCAGGAGTTCGAGCGCGAACGACGGCCAGAGCTGCACGCCTTGAGCCGTATTTCGGAGCCAGAGCAGCGGCACATGGCGTAGTACGCCGTCGGGATCGGGCAAAGTGCGAATTACGCCGAGGCCTGCAGCGGCGCTCGAGAAATCAGGAAGGGAGCCTGTCAGACCGGTGAAGCCAGGAAGCGTCTCGGGTACCTGCCCGACGATCGACCAGCCGGCTTTGGGCTCTGCGTCTGAAACCGTCACCTCGTTGCCCAGGCTGACGGCGAGCGCCGTTCGATTTTTCGCCAGTGCGCTGGCGAGGCGCTTGTCTCCGGCGACGCCATCAGGAGAGATATCAGCCTCGGGCAGCACCAGCGCAAGCCCGATCACCGCGGCACCGGACTCGGCGACACCATCGACCAGATCGGCCAAAAGGCCACGGTTCCAAGGCCATCGCCCGTATGCCTTAAGGCTCGCGTCGTCTATCGAGACTATGACAATAGGATTGCTCGTCGCCTCGCGCGGGGCGAGGAACTGGTAGAAGTCATACGTACGCTCGCGCAGGCGCGATAGCGGCCCGTCGAAAGCAAAATGGCAAGCGAGCAGCAAGAGTACGACCGCAAGACCCGGAATCTTGCGCCGGGCAGCCCGCCGCCAATCAGCCAAGGGGCTCATGCCGGTCGGCCGGGCCTACCGGCAGTCGGGAAAGCAGTCATCATCCTCATCATCCACCCCGCTGCCCGCTGGTGGCGTTGGGCTGTCAGGGAACTCCATGGCCACACCGGGCAATGCGCCGTCGGTGGACTTGCAGGCTTTGAGCGAATTGCCGAGTGCTGACGCACAAATCGCGCTTACGTCCAGCCCCGGACCCGGTTCGCCTGGCAGGCCGGTGCCGGCTATCCGCTCGATGCTGTCCAATATCGGGAAGGCGTCGATACCGCCGTAGCCGGTCAGCAGTTTGTCATTGTCCGACGTGCAGGCGTGGCCCGGGTTTGTGATCACGAGCTTGCGACCATTCATCATGCAGGTCATGCGGCCGGCGCGCAGTATGCCGACGGTCTGACCAGCTATCACAAGCACTTCAATGATGCCGCCTCTGGCTCCGAGCACCATGTGTGGCGTCGCAACTTGCATGTCGCCGCCCTTCGAAACCTGACCGCCGTAGAAACGGGCCAGGCCGCTGTTCATCCTGATGTCGATCTTTCCTGATCGGGACCCCGGATTGTAGACGAATTCATCGATCGTCAGGCTGGTGTTCGGACCAATCTTGGCGCTCGACTCGTCCCGAAACACGAGCATTCCGAGACCTGTGATATTGCTGCGCAGCTGGTCGCCGAGTTCGACGCCAGCGCCGACGTTCATCGCCTCGCCGTCATTGCGGATGATGTCGGTCTGGTAGGCCGTCATGGACCCGACCGTTTCAGCGACAGATGGTGCCGCAAAGGCAAGGCAGGCGATACAAGTGGCTATCTGACGATACAGGGTCCTCATCGCGGCCTCTTTCAGTTGAGCGTCAACGTGTAGCTCACGAGCAATTCGAATGAATTTCGGTCGCCGCTGGCGATCTCGAAGTCGGTTTCGCGATAGGCGAGGTCGACACTGACCTTCTGCCATTCAGTGAGCTGAAAATCGCTTTCCGAGGCAATGCGCCAGAAGTCGCTCTCTATGTTCGTGCCGATGCCGAAGGACAAGTCGGGAGTGTCGCTGTGGCCGGCCGAGACGGCGACCTGATGAGACCATACGAACAGGTCCGGTACTTCCATCAGCACGCCGCCGTAGCGGACCTCTCCCATATAGCTGCGGCCGATTTCGCCAGCTCCGGAGGCGAAATCAGTCGAGCCGACCAGGCGCAGTCCGAGCGCCTGGCCATTGCGGAAGCGGTAGCTGCCGCCTGCCTCATAGAAGACCCGGCTATCGGCGAACATGCCTTTCGAGCCGCTTAGATCGATGTAGCCTGCACCTGCAAAAAGCGTCGTCTCGACGGTGGGGCGCACGAGGAAGCGCCCACTTAGACCGACGCCGGTCTCGTGGATATCGCTGTCGAAGCGATCTGTAACAGCGAACGCGGAAAGCAGCAGCCGTAGCGAATCGATCCCGCTGTTGGGCAGTCCCTTGTCCAAGGTAATCGCCGCGTCGCCGTGGATAAAAGTCTCCTCATCTCCGGGAACCGAGAGGTCTTCTGTGAAAAAGCGCTCTGTCGCTGCCAGCGAGCCCGAGAGGACAAGCGCGTCAGAACTTGGCGTGCCGAGGTCCCATCGGACAAAACCTTCCGCCCGCCCATAGGGCGAGACCAAGGTGCGGTCGTCTTCGGCCCCGCCCGGCTCAAAAACGGTGGATGCGCTGAACATGCCGCCAGTCAGAGCGATTTCCCAGGTGACGCCACGTAACGCGCGCTCGATGCGGGCGAGCAGGCGAACGGCTTCCTGCTGCTCATCCGCGGACAGGTCCCCGACCTCGAGGCCGTACTGCGCCTGCCGCCGGGCCAATTCATAGGAGCCGACATGATAATACAACCGGCTGGCCGAGAGCCGGGCGCGCGCATCGCGAGGATGTTTGATGAGATACTGCTCGATCGACGAGATCGCCTGATCGTACTGCCCTGCGTTGACGGCAACTGTGACGAATTGAGCTAGCGCTCCGTTGTCGGTCGGATTGGCAATGCGGGCCGAAAACGCATCGTCATAGGCCGGATAGAGACCTTGTGCGCCGGCCGGCAATATGCCGGTACAAAGCAGCGCCGCGGCGAAGCCGAGGATCATTGAAAACGAGGAATGCATGCCGAGAACCCACCCCAACCCGACTAGTGCAGCGGATCTAGCACGCCTGCACGAAAAAAAGCGACAGAACTGTCAGGAAACCTCCGAGTCTTCAGCAGCTGTTGCAGCGGCGCAACAAACTATCGCGTTCATTCGCATTTCGCCTACGCTGGTCGGTCAAACATCTTCTCAGCGTTGCTTGGCTTCCAGCAAGTATTCTCTACAAACGGCAACTAATCCAAATCATACTCAGCGGTGGATTGCGCAGCCGACAAGATCAATATTGTTTGCGCGATTCTCCACGTATCTGGTCGCCGCACGACGCATCAGCGTCACATGGAGCTCATCCGAAGGTCTTCCGCCGCGTTGCGCAAGCGCTCGGAGAGCTGGCGGGCGATGCTTCTCAGGACGGCCTGCGCGATGTGCGGCTTAGCCTTTGTTATCTTGTTGAACGCCGACGAGGTCACTTCACAGGCAACAACGTCCTCGTCCGCGATCACGTCCGTCGAGCGCGCCTACAGCACGAGCATGGTGGCCAGTCCCAGCATCAGGCCCATGCCTACAATATCGGTCACCGTCGTGAGGAAGATCGCGGAAGCCACGGCCGGATCGGCGCCGACCCGCCGCAGGCCCAACGGGATCAGCACGCCGGAGATCCCGGACATGAGGCACGATCCGGACATGGCAAGCAGGATCACAAGCGCCAGCATGGGGGCCTGGGATGCCGACTCCGGCTGCCGTGAAGCGTAGAACCACATGGCCGCAGCCGCCACCAGACCGACGAGCAAGCCGTTGGCGATCCCGAGCGCTCCCTCCCTCAGCACCAAGTGCAGCTTCGGTCGTTTGTCCACATCCCCTAAGGCGAGGCCACGCAGCGTAATAGCCAGCGCCTGACAGCCGGTGTTTCCGCTCTGTCCGGCCAACACCGGGAGGAACGCCGCCAACGCGACGATCTTCTCGATCGTGCCTGTGAACGAGCCGACCACGAAAGCGGCTATGAAGGCCGTCAGCAGGTTGAGCTGCAGCCACGGATGACGTTTCAAGAAGGCTGAAAACAGCGGAGTGAAAGAACGCTCCTCCTTCTGGACACCCACCATCTGGCCAGGCTGGGCAGAAATCTCGATGATTTGCTGCTCGAACAGCCGCCAGCCGCGAACCTGCCCGAGCAGCCGGTTCTCCGCGTCCACCACGGGATAGACAGGGTAGTGACGGCGTACCGCCGCCTTGCAGGCTTCGCTCAAAGGCATATCGACGTGAAGGGCGAACGGACTTGCCAGCATAATTTGATCCACCGTCGCGTCGGCCTCGCTCAGCATCAGATCGCGCAAGACCACTAGGCCAACCAGTCTATCGCCCTCGTCCGTGATATAGAGGTAAGTCAACTCGGTCGGCACCTGCGCGCGCCTGACGGCCTCGACCGCGGCGGCTACCGTGGTCCCGACAGCAACGCTGGCGGGGATCGGATCCATCAGCTCAACGATGGCCTCGGGGATCGCGAGATCCTTGCCGTCGGTATGAGATTTGATGGGCCTCCTTTGCGAGGGAAAATGCTCCGCCACCTTCCGGGCGTGCTTATCCGGTAACAACTTTAGTGCGTCGCGGATGAACTCGGGAGACTCTCGGGCTAGCAATTCAGCCGCGTCGTCAGGGGCTCGAGCACGCAGCGTGCGCACCAACTTCTGAATGTCGTTCTCTTCCCTCATCTGTTCCCCCAAACTCTAATGTTGCGCCTCTGAGCTTATAGACGGAACCGGTTCGCTCTGCCCAGGCGCACGGTGGCCTAAGCGCCTCGATCCGGAATCTTCGCCTTCTCGGGGCGCCGAGTAGACCGACCCAGACAAATCCGAGCCATTGCGTGGGTGCATATAGGCGGGCTGTAACGTCACCGTGTCGCCAAGAGAATTGACGTGTTGCCGAAACGTCACCGTCGATTTCCCGAGCTCTGCGAGCACGTCGCAACTCATCAACGAAGTAAGGTCGGCAAATGGGCCGTCGCGGCCCTGCTCATTGGGGTGCGCTCAGCCCGACAGTTCGCGTGCCGGCCGCGATTCAACCTGGGAAGATGGTGAAGCCGCCATCGACGCGAATGACCTGCCCGTTGATGAAACGCGCGCGCGGACCGGCGAGGAAGGCCACCGCTTCGGCGATCTCTTCAGGCTCGGCATAGCGGTTCAGCGATTTCTTGCTCGAATCCATGCGCTCCGGATCGACGACGCGGCTCGCCTGGAACCGTGCCGTCTTGGTGGCGCCGGGGCTCACCGCATTGATGCGCACGCCATCGTCGATCAGTTCCTTGGCGAGGCAACGCGTATAATGCACGACGGCCGCCTTAAGCGTGGAGTAGACCACCTCCGGCGAGCATCCGATATGCGCTGCCGCCGAGGCAATGTTGATCACCGAGCCTGAGCCGCGCTTAACCATAGGCGGAATGAACGCCTGGCAGACCAGCATCGTGCCGATGAGATTGTTCTCGGTCAGCACCTTGATGTCTTCATAGTCGATGTCGAGCGCGTTGTTGGGACTGGGCTTTACCCCCTTGGCGCCGATGTCGCCGCCGGCGCAGTTGACCAGAACATGCACATCGCCGAGTTCCGCCTCGATCTTCCTCTTCATTTCGGCAACGGCTTGCCTGTCACCGATGTTGCCCGTAACCGCGGTTACCCGTGTCCCATGCTTTTCCAGACCCCTGGCGGATTCGCCGAGGTCTGCGAATTCGCCATATTGCGACGGCCGGGTCCAGTCGAGATCGTGGATGGCGACGTTTGCGCCAAGTTCGGCCAGGCGGTCGGCCATGACGCGACCAAGGCCGCGTCCCGAGCCGGTCACGAAGGCGGTCAGGCCGCTGAGTTCTCGGGCAGTCATGCTGGTTTCTCCATTGCAATGAAATCGAACTTCTTCATGTTGGCGGCGCTGCGCCGGATCATGTCGAGCTCATACGAAACCAGCGCGCCGTCATCGTCGCGCTCCCATGGCGTCCGGTAGTCGGCGTCGTCAGCAAGGCGGTTTACGCGCGCGGCACTCAGGCAGGCCGCGAACTCGCGCGCGGATTTCGGTGCATACTCGTTCCACCAGTCGTCGGTGAGACAGCGAACGTGGCGGGCTTCCAGCGCGCCTGGCTCAAGCACGGCCGTCAGCGTGTCGTGGTGCTTGGCGAGGATGGCTGCCAGTTCGGCGAAAGGCACGGCGCCGTCGCCGATCGCGCAGCGGACCAGACGATAGCCCTCATCGGTGAACTGCACGCGATAGTCCTTGAGGTGGACATGGCGGACGTGCGGTGCGATGCGCCGCGTGAAGGCAAGCGGCGCCTCGCCGACAGGGAAGGTGTTGCCGGTGTCGTAGGTGATGCCGACGCCCGGCCCACCGAGTTCGCAGAACGCGACCAGTTCGTCGCTGCCGAAGTCCTGATGATTTTCGATGCCGAGCACCCGGCCCTCAGCCGCCGCACGCGGCCCCCATTCCGTCAAGGCAGCGCGGATCGTCGCGTCGAACTCGCTCCATTTCGGGCCCCACAGGTTGCGGTCGCCGCACAGGACGGGGGTCAGTGCGATACGGATCGTCGTCGCCTCGAGCAGGCGCGCCGCCCGAAACGCACTGTCCAACGGACCGGCCACCAGAAGTCCGCCACTGACCACCGGGACGATGTCGAGCGCGATCAGACGCTTGCGTAGGTCGACGATTTCGGGGTCCGGCAAGTCGGTCAACCACGGTTCGTAGATCTCGAGCGTGCGTGCGCCCAGTTCCTGCGCAAGCGCCATGAAGCCTTCCAGCCCGGTCCCGTCCGGATTGTGCCGCGGCGTACCGCGTCCCTGCAGGCCGAGAGTGTAGGTCAGTCCGTATGGGTTGAGGCCGAGACGAAACATCAGCTTGGCAGTTCCGTTGAAGGATTTGGAAGCGATCGCATCAGCGCAGACCGGCATCGACTGCGATGGACTGCTTGGTGATCATGCGGCTGTCATCGGCGGCAAGGAAGAGCACGGTCCGCGCGATCTCCTCGCCCAGCAGGACGCGGCGGATGAGTTGCCGCTGCACCGTTTGGTCGATTGCGTCCTGGGTCTTGAACCACAGCTGGCGCTGCCGCTCGGTGATGACGGCGCCGGGTTCGACTGCATTGACGCGGATGTTGTCGGATCCAAACGACCGCGCCAGTGCGCGCGTCAGCGCCACAACGGCACCCTTGGCGGTGGCATAGGCCACCATCTGGTCCGCGCCGAAACGCCAGGCGATGGAAGAGAAGTTTATGATCGAGCCGAAGCCGAGTTCCTTCATATGCGGATGCACCGCCTGCGCGGCGAAGAAGTGATGCCGGAGATTGACGTCGAAGCTGCGGTCCCAATATTCTGACGTCACCGCGTCAACGGGATGGCGCTGATCATCGGCAGCGTTGTTTACCAGAACGGCGACCGGACCGAGCTTAGCGCGCACGTCTTCTACCGATGCCTGCAGCGCATCAACGTCGGTCACATCGCAATGGAGGTACAGGGGAGTTCGCCTGCCGGCACCGCTGAGTTCACGGACCAGCGCCTCTGCAGGCCCATCCTGCACATCGAGAAAGCATACGCGGGCGCCATTCGCCACGAAAGCGCGAACCATATCGGCCCCGATCCCGGAGGCGCCGCCGGAGATCAGCACGACGCGATCGGTCAAGCTCGGGTAAGTCGCGAATTGCATGGACATCAGATCACAGAAGCGCCCTGGTTGCTGGATCGAACAGACAGGCGCGCGACATGTCGATGCCGAGCGTTATCGTCTCGCCCATGACCGGAGCGTCATCCGGCTCGAAACGGCCGGTGATCTCCAGGTCGCCCAGCCTGAGGACGGCAAGCGTCTCGGCACCGGTCGGCTCGACCAGTTCGACCGGCGCCCGCAAGGACACGACAGCAGGTTTGCGCGACTTCAGGTCCGTCGTGAAGCGGTAGATGTGTTCGGGCCGAACACCGAGCACCACGTCCTTTGGCGCACCGGCGGACAGCGGCATGGCAAGGGCAAGAGTGGCGTCGCTGCCGTCAGCGGCGCGTACCGAGATGCTAGTCGATCCCGCAAGCCGGGCGGGGATGAAATTCATCGCCGGCGATCCCATGAAACCGGCCACGAACATGTTGGTCGGCCGGTCATAGATCCGCTTCGGCGTGTCGAACTGCTGCACCGAGCCCTGGTTCATCACCGCAATGCGGGACGCAAGCGTCATCGCCTCGACCTGGTCGTGGGTGACGTACACCGTCGTCTTGCCGACGCGATGGTGCAGCTTCTTGATTTCCGTGCGCATGTCGACGCGCAGCTTGGCGTCGAGATTGGACAGCGGCTCGTCGAACAAAAACAATTTTGGGTCGCGTACCAGGGCGCGCCCCATCGCAACGCGCTGCCGCTGGCCACCCGACAATTGCCCGGGCTTGCGGTTGAGCAACTGCTCGATCTGCAGCAGTGCGGTAACCCGCTTTACGGCTTCCGCCTGCTCCGCTTTGGGCACGCCTCGGCTCTCCATGCCGAAGGTGATGTTCTGGCGCACCGTCATGGTCGGATAGAGGGCATAGGACTGGAACACCATCGCTATGTCGCGGTCCTTGGGCTGCACGGAGTTCACCAGCCGGTCGCCGATCCAGATCTCGCCCGAGGTGACGGTTTCCAGGCCGGCGATCATGGCGAGCAAGGTTGACTTGCCGCATCCCGACGGGCCGACGAGGGCGACAAACTCCCCGGTTCGCGCCTCGAGATTGATGCCGGCCAGAATCTCGAGCCCGCCATAGCTCTTGTGAAGGTCGCGGATCATCAGCGCGGACATGGGCGATGCCTCATTTGATGGCGCCTCACTTGATGGCCCCTTGTGTCAGGCCGCGCACGAAGTATTTTCCACCGAACAGGTAGATCAGCAGCGGCGGCAGCGCGCCGATCAGCACGGCTGCGCTCATCACATCGTAAGCACGGGCGGTCGTGCCGCCGGCCGTAAGCGCGACCAAAGCCGCCGTAATCGGCTGCTGCTGGCCCGAGGTGAAGACGACGCCGAACAGATACTCGTTCCAGATGCCGGTGAATTGCCAGATGACGGTGACGATCAAAATCGGCGGCGACAGCGGCAGGATGATCTTGCGGAAAATCCGCCAGAAGCCGGCGCCGTCGATGCGTGCCGCCTTGATAAGGTCGTCCGGTATGCTGACGTAGAAGTTGCGGCAGAACAGGGTGGTGAACGAGACGCCCTGGACGACGTGAATCAACACCAGACCATACGTCGAATTGGTCAGGCCGAGCTTGCCGAGCAGGAACGCCCACGGCATCAGCGAGATCTGGCCGGGCATGAAGACGCCGAGCAGCATCAGGTTGAACAGAATTTCCGAGCCCTTAAAGCGCCATTTCGACAGCACGTAGCCGTTCATGGCGCCGAGGAGCGTGGAGATGAGCGTTGCGGGGATCGTCATCCAGAGCGAGTTGAAGAAATTGCGCTTCATGCCTTCGCAGGTGCCGCTGACGCAATAAGTGCCCCAAGCCTGCGCCCACGCGTCGAGGCGGAAGCTGCGCGGCAGCGAGATGAGGCCGTTACGGGCAATGTCGGACTGCTCCCGCAACGAGTTGAGGACGACGACCAGCAGCGGTGCAAGGTAGATGACGGCGAAAAGCGTCAGCACCGCATAGACAAGGAAGCGACCCCAGAAATATCGCCGCGTAGCCGCGGCCGCTTCGGGATCATGCCGGGCGTTGGTGACAATTTCAGCCATTGCGGCCCTCCGCCCGCCTGCGCAAAACGATCCACAAGGAATAGGGCACCAGCACAACCGCGAGGGCCGCGAGCATCATCATCGCCGCGGCGGCACCCTCGCCGATCTGCCCGCGCTGGAACATCAGGTCGTAGACATAGATCGCCGGGAAGGTAGTCGACACACCTGGCCCACCCCGCGTCAACGCCGCCACCAGGTCGAAGGTCTTGATGGCGAACTGGATCTGGATGACCGCCACCGCCAGAAAAATCGGGGCGATCGTCGGCAGGATGACCTTCCGATAGGTTCGGGAAACCGACGCACCGTCGATCTGCGCTGCTTTGATGAGATCCGGATCGACCGACCGCAGGCCAGCCAGGAAAAGCGCCATTGCGAAGCCGGACGACTGCCAGATACCGGTTATGATCACCGCATAGATTGCGGTGTTGCGGTTGGCCGTCAGGGCGAAGCTGAAGTCGGTCCAGCCGAGCCCCCGCACGAAGGCCTGGATGCCGTCGACGGGATTATAGAGCCAACTCCACACCGTGCCGGTGACGATGAAGGAGACTGCCAGCGGATAGAGGAAGATCGTGCGCCAGACCGCCTCGCCGCGAACGCGCTGGTCGATCAGGATCGCCAGAAGCAGTCCGATGGCCATCGAGCCGACGATATAGAAGCCGCTGAACAGAAAGAGGTTGGTGTAGGCGATGTTCCAGCGCCGGTTCGCCCAGAGCGAAGCGTAATTGTCCAGACCGACGAACCCATAGGTCGGCATCAGCGACGAACTGGAGAGCGAGAGATAGAGCGTCCAGAGCGTGAAGACGAAGACGTAGATGAAACTCGCCGCAAGCGACGGCGCCAGCACCAGAATGGGCACCATCGTGCCCAGGCGCTGCCGCCACGGGGTTGCGGTAGCCGCAACCGGTACGGTCAGGTCACGCGTTGACATCTTCTGCTCCGGCGAAGTCGGGGGCCGGGCGACGCGCGACAAGCCATCATCGGCAGCGTCTTCACATCTGCGCTTCGGCCGCATCGGCCATCGCGCTGGCTGCGTCCTGAGCGGTCATGTCCGGCGTCGCCACGAATTCGGTGACGGTATCCATGATCGCGCCGCGCACCTTCTGCGGGATCGTCATGTTGTGCGCCATCGAACGGACAAGCGTGCCGCCATCGATCGACGCCTGCAGGTCCTTCTGGGAAAGCTGCTGGCAGGGATTGAAGCCGTTCGAAAGGTCGACGTCGAGACGGGCCGGGATCGAGCCCTTGGTCTGATTGAAAATCGACTGGAACTCGGGCGACAGGATGGTGCTGGCGAGCAGTTTCTGCCCCTCGACGTAATCCGGATCCTTCTGTTGGAAGAACACCACCGAGTCGGAATTCAGGATGAAGCCCGGCTTGCCCCAATCAGTCGGCGCCTGGGCGCAGATATAGTCGGTGCCCTCCTTGAAGCCGCCGGCCGTGAGCAGGCCGAGCGTCCAGTCGCCCATGATGTGGAAGGCGGCCTCGCCGCGGCCGACCAGATGCGACATGCTATCCCAGTCGCGCCCGTTCATGCCGGGGTCCATATATTTGGTCGTCATGGTGCGGAACTGTTCGAAGGCCTTGACCATGCCGTCGCTGCGCATCGCCTCGATGTCACCCTCGACGAAGGCCTTCTTGAAAAGATCGAGATCCATTCCGTAGACGACGACCTCGAAGACCGTCGAATCGGTCCAGTCGGCAGTCGAGTGCGAGATGCAGATTTTGCCTGACGCCACGATCTTGTCGCAGGCGGCGTTGAAGTCTGCCCACGTCTTCGGCACCTCTGCCACGCCTGCTTCCTGCATGACCTTCGGCGATGCCCACAGCCAGTTGATGCGATGGATGTTCATCGGCGCCGCCACCCAGCTGCCGGTCGGCTTCATCACCGGCAGCAATTCGGGAGCGACGACCTTCTCCCAATTTTCCGCTGTCGCCAGTTCGTCGAGATTGGCGGTCATGCCGGTCTCGTTCCATTCGGCGATCTCGGGTCCCTTGAGCTGCACCGCCGGCGGTGCATTGCCGGCGATCACGTCGGCGCGCAGTTTCGCCAGCGTGTTGGCGGTGTGGCCCGCGATGGAGGTCTGCTGCCAGGTGCCACCCTTGGCGGTGAACATCTCGCCGAGCTTGGCAATGGCTTGGGCGTCCGATCCGGTCGCCCATTGATGCAACAGGTTGGTCTTGGGCTCTGCGAGCGCAGCTCCCGCAACAAGGGTGTACGCCGTAGCGGCCGCAACGGCCGTCCTCAGATATTCCATCGTTTCACTCCCATAAGTGATTTGCGGTTCGTCTCGACCGCTTGTGGACGCAATTCGAGTTCGTCGCAGAGGGAGATGCAGTATCTCCGTTCTTTCCAAGATGACATATTTGGGCTATCAGTCAACGTCCTTTGTGCTCATCATGAACAAACCTTCGCTTAGAAATTGGCTGATCGACAAGCCCTCCGCATCACCGGAGAGCCTGATCGTGCGATGCCTGCAGGAGCGCGGCGTGCTTTCTGCCTCGCAAATCTCGCACATCACCGGTTTGGCGCGGTCGACAGTTTCAACCGCGCTCAATGGCTTGAGAAAGTCCGGAATGGTGATCGAATCCTCGGTCCACCATGACGGGGCCAGGGGCATTGGCAGGCCTGCCGCGACCTTGACGCTCAATCCCGCTGCGGGCACTTGTGTCGGCATCCACCTGGGCCTCGATGAGATGCGGTGCCTCGTCGCCGACGTCTCGCATTCTGTCATCGCCGAACAAACTATCGCCATGGGCCTGGACTACCAGCCACAACAGGCGGCCGGGCTCGCCAAGTTAGCAATTGCCCAATGCTACGAAGAGAACGGTCTGCCGATGGCGGGGCTCCTGGGGGTTGGGGTTTCCGTCTCGGGCCCTGTCAGCCGCGAAGGCGTGGTGCAGCGTGCGAGTATTGTTCCGACCTGGGCCGGGGTCAACATCCGCGATGTGTTCGGGCCGGTTCTCGAACAGCCGATTTTCGCCGACAACGAGAGCAACTGCTCGGCCATCGCCGAGCTGATGTGGGGCGCGGCCGTCGGCCAAGACGATTTCGTCCTGTTCAAGATCGATCTCGGCGTCGGCGGGGCCATAGTCCAGCATGGCCGGCTGGTGACGGGCATCGCCGGCGGCGCCGGCGAATTCGGGCATATCAGCATCGATCCAGGCGGCGATCTTTGCCGGTGCGGCAATCGCGGATGCCTGGAGCTTTATGCGAGTTTTGCCCGGCCGCTGCAGCAGATTTCGCGCATCGCGCGGCGGCCGGTCACGATGGACGAGGTGATCATGATGGCCGAACAGGGCGACGTCGGGGCGCTGAGGATGATCGAGGACACCGCGGACTTCGCCGGCCGCGGTCTTGGTCTGATCGGCTCGGTGATCAACCCGCCGCTCATCATCATCGGTGGCCGCATGGCTTTGGCAGGCGACATTCTCCTGGCACCGCTGATCGCGTCATATGAACGCCACACGCTCATCAAGTCCCGCGATATCGCACCCGCACTGCGCACACGGATAATCGTTGGCAAGCACACGCAGAACGATGCCTTGCTCGGCGCGGTCGGCCTTGTGCTGCGCCACAACAGCCGGCTGCAATGATTTGACTTTTCGCCGAGCGCTCGCGAGGAACAGGACGACGGGCGCGATGTGCGCTCACCGCCTGGTGGGACGAGTATGGAAAGAGCGTCCCGGCCAACCGGGCACGCGCAGTCGTAAAGCCAAAGGCGGCTGATTTCCTGGCTTCCCCAGACAGCCACACTGGCAACGAGCCGATACGGCTATCGTCACAGGATCGGTCCGACGTTTGTTGGGCTGACCATCATCTGGCTTTTGACCGCTCTTCGTTTTCAGGGCTGAGTGCACAGAATCTCACAGGCGCATGTGCTTGATGGTCAATTCGGCGTCTTGACGGGGCGCGAGAACAAAGCGAAAACGCTCGAAGTGAGTCCGGGAGGCGGCGCTTGCCCATGCATATTGCGAATGACCCGGCGGACCTATTCCGTCACGTGAGCGCCGAGAAGGCCGTGTTCTACCGCTGCATCATGGACGTCTTCGCGGCGGCGAAGCGGCAATACCGTTTGCAGTTGCGGCCGGACGAAGTGCTTGCCGAAGCCCGATGGCCGAACAAGCCGCCGCGCATTGAGGACGTGAATACGGCGCTCACCCAGCTCACGGAATGGGGCAATCTCGAATCGCACCCCGACACCGCGCGCGTTTCAAGCCTTAGCGACTTCTATCGTGCAAGCTTTCGTAACATGCTGACTTTTCAGCGCAAATTTGTCTGCGCGCAGCCAAGGACCGTCTCAGCGATGCGTCAAAAATTCGCGCTCTTGATTTCAAAGACGAATTTCGGCGATCCGCGACTTGCTCGGTTTCAACCACGATCGGCATCGATCGATCGATTTTGGACCCTTTAGACGCGCCTTCAACAATCAGCATCGTTGGAAAAAGACCGTCACGGCCAGTCGTTGGATAAGACTCTGCTGGTTCGGTTGCCCGATGGTGGCCTAACCATCCACAACCGCAAACGCATCAACCTCGATGAGGTAACCAGGAGAAAGGGCGCTGACCCCTACGATGACGTCGGCAAGCTTGTGATCGCCGAACAGCACCACTCGAGCCTCTTCGATGATAGCCAGATGGCGATCGCGCTCGTAATCAACAACGTAGATCGTAATCTTTGCCACTTGTTCGGGACAGGCACCGGCGGCTGCAAGGGCTCGCCCAAGATTGGCGAACACCTGACGTGCTTGAACTGCTAGATCACCGGGGCCAACAAGCTTCCCGTCGATGTCTTCCGGTTCCTGATCCGCGACGAATATGAGCTTGGGTTCCCTTGCGACAACGACTTGAGTATAGGTCGTTGGGGTCGGTAGATCGCGCGGATTGATACACTCTAGCGTCATCCTTTTTGCTACCCCTTTGGATTGCTTCGTCGTTTGCTGTTCGCGTTCATCTGGGCATCTCCTTTGCCAGAGGCCGATTCCGTATCGCGGAGCCGCATAACAGTCTCCCCCTGGCTATCTTCTTCTACTCTAGTCTACTGCGCGCCACTCTCGTCTCATTCCCACTCGATTGTTCAGAAGCATCATAACGCATTGATCCATCGAAGAAAATCTTTCCGCTGACGAC
This sequence comes from Mesorhizobium sp. WSM4847, assembly GCF_055811335.1. NCBI lineage: Bacteria > Pseudomonadati > Pseudomonadota > Alphaproteobacteria > Hyphomicrobiales > Phyllobacteriaceae > Mesorhizobium > Mesorhizobium sp. WSM4847. The sequence goes on from NZ_JBVVPY010000010.1 coordinate 207,043, forward strand.
GAAGAACCGTATCCCGGATCCTTCAGAAATTCTCGCTCTTGAATTCAAAGGAGAATTTCGCTGATCCGCGATTGGCTCGGTTTCAAAGACTGTCGATATCGGTTGGTCTATTTTCGTCGGAGTTCTCCGCAAAAGCGGCGTCTCCAGCCTGCCAAAAAAACCGTCAGCGACGGTGAAGTCCGTCGCCCTCAGTAGGGTGGCCTTCGCGCCGGTTGCGATACGGCGCAACATTCGCGGATTGAACGACGCCGCTTCAAGCGATCGCAGCTCGGATTCCGACCGGATTACGGCAAGCGTCGCCGGCGACCTGCCGAGCGTCAGTCTCGCGATATTGATAGCCCTGCGAGAAGCGGAGCGTACGCGGCGAGCCTGCGGGATACGAACTCGGTGAAGAGCCGCACGCGCTTCGTCTTGCGTGTCTCCCCCTGTGTGAGAAGCCAGAGCGTTCCGTATATGTGCGGGTCGGTGCCCGGCACCCTCGCCAGCAGGGGGTCGGCATCTCCGACGAAACACGGCAGTCTCGTGATCCCGATCCCTTGCCGTGCTGCAACGATCTGCGCCTCGGCGTCCGGGGTCCTGAACGGAACCCCTGTGGTACGAACCTCACCCTCGTGGGCCCAGGTTGGGATGCCATGAATGTTTACGACGATCCACCGGATGGGATCAGGCGCGCCCGCACGCCACTCGGCTAGTCGATCGCAGGACATGTAGACGCCGCCGAACAGCTCCGGTCCCATCAGGCCGTGAAGATTGAGCGGCAGGGTCTTGCGGTCGGAGACGATGCGGATCGCGACGTCCGCCTCTCGGTTGGTCAGATTTGCCACCTCGCCGGACGACAAGATTTCCATCTCGATGTCAGGATGCAGACGCGCGAAATCGGCGAAGTCCGGCATGAGTAGGTGTGTTGCGAGGAACGGTGGCAGCGTCACCCGCAGAAGCCCGCGCGCGCTCTGGTCGCGCCCGAAGACGCGCGTCTCCAGCAGGTGCGACGACGCTTCCATCTGGTCCGCGAACTCGAGGACCTCCTCGCCTGCTGCCGTCAGGCGGTAGCCCGAAGGCAGCTTTTCGAACATGTGCACCCCGAGGCGTTCCTCGAGTTGGGCTATGCGTCGCAGCACGGTCGAGTGGTTCACTCCGAGGCGCTCGGCGGCAGCCCGCACCGAGCCTCCGCGCGCGACGGCAAGAAAGTAGCGAACGTCATCCCAGTCGATCATGGTGCAATCCCGCACCGCGGGGTTTGCCTTCGAAAGCCCGAGTCCAACACTATCGAACATCCTCTCGATTGTGGGATAGCACGGGCGGGTGATCACTGCCTATGCCGACAAGCGCGGCCCATTTCCGGACGGCTGACACCGATCGTCGCGGCTGGCGTCAGTCGTCCAGCCGGATAGATTTCGCACCACCGATCTGCGCGCTTCCGCACTCAAAGCCAGACGTCGGCAGACCTATCTCGAGGCTCTCGGGGACCTCCCCGAACGATCAAAGGCGGAGCCTGAAAGGAGAAGTCATGGGAAAGCTTGAGGGTAAGGTTGCAGTCATCACGGGTGGATCGAGCGGCATGGCGCTGGCGAGCGCCAAGCGGTTCGTTGAAGAAGGCGCCTACGTTTTCATCACGGGCCGGAGGCACGAGGCGCTCGATGAGGCCGTCAAGCTGATCGGCCGGAACGTGACCGGCGTGCGCAGCGACGCGTCCAATCTCGACGATCTCGACCGTCTGTTCGACACGGTCAAGCGAGAAAAGGGCAAGATCGACGTCCTGTACGCGAGCGCCGGCACGGGCGAAGCCGTCCCACTGGGCGAGATTACCGAGCAGCATTTCGATGCGACCTTCGGCCTGAATACGCGCGGCACGCTGTTTACGGTCCAGAAGGCGTTGCCGCTGTTCAACGATGGCGGGTCGATCTTCATGACCGGGTCAGTTGCTTCGATCAAAGGCTTTCCTGGTTACAGCGTGTATGCGGCGAGCAAGGCGGCGCTGCACGCGTTCGCACGCGGGTGGCTCAACGAACTCAAGGGCAGGAATATCCGGGTGAACGTGCTGCACCCGGGGCCGATCGCCACACCGATGCAGGACCAAGTTCTCACCGAGGAGGCGAAGCAGATGTTCGAATCCCTGATCCCGCGGGGAAAGATGGGGCGTCCTGAGGAAATTGCGGCAGTCGCGCTGTTTCTTGCTTCAAACGATTCGAGCTTCGTGAATGGGTTGGAGTTGTCTGTCGACGGCGGCTTCTCGGCCATCTGAATTCGCGCCGGATCTCCGGAGGTGGCTGATCGGCGGGACTAGCATGTCCATGGTGGAACGACTTCCGTGCTGATGGTCGGCCCGGCCGCGCGGAAGTCGTTCACGACGGGGCTTCTACACAAAGGTCGCCACACAGCAGAACGGATAACCCAGCGCCGTGGAAGGTCTGGGAATCAATACCAATACGGATCGGAGAAGCATTATGAGCTACGCGATTGTAGGATTTGGTAAGATAGGCCAGGCCCTCGCCCGCGCCTTTGCCCGTAAAAACATCGACGTGACCGTCGCGAGCCGCCGTCCGCCCGAGGCGTTGGCACCGCAGGCTCGGGCGATCGGACCCACGGTCGTCGCCAAGTCGCTGCGGGAAGCACTCGAGACCGACATAATCATCCTGGCGGTCCCGTTCGGGGCGCACCGCGAGGTTGCGAAGGCCCTGCCGAGTTGGGAAGGCAAGACAGTCATCGACGCGACGAACGTGTTTCCAGTCCCTGAAGAGCTGAACGGTCTCCCGTCCTCGGCCTTCGTTGCGAAGGCGTTCACCGGCGCCAAGTTCGTCAAAGGGTTCAATCACCTGATTGCGGCCACCCTGGCTGCCGATCCGATCGTCGAGGGCGGCCACCGGGTCGTCTTTCTGTCGAGCGACGACGAGGATGCGATCGCTCCCGTGGCGGCCTTGGCCAAACAACTCGGGTTCGCGCCCGTCAAGCTGGGAAAGCTCAGCGAGGGCGGCGCGCTGGTGCATGCACGCGGCCGCATTTGGGGCAAGCTGATCTTCCAGGATTTGTTCAAGAAGGAGCAGTAATCGATCTACGACCGTGTGATCGGCGCCGAGAACTGGTCGCGGGCGCTAACTTCTTCGAGCAGCGCGCGACCGAATATTTGAAGGCCACAAAGTCGCGAAGGTTGGGGTGGATCTGACGGCGTATGGGCGCCGTTCGAAGAGCGGGGAGACGCCCGACAGAGCGGCAGATCTGCGGTCGCCTAGAATCTGTCGACTGCTATCGATGGCCTAGGATTCGCTCGAGTGTCCTCCGCCATCCGATACTACTCCACGGTACTCCCCCTCACTCCCACTCGATTGTCTACTGCCCTCATAGCTTACTGATTATGCAATAGAATTCTAATTGGCGTTCCTTCGAATACCGTCAACAATACCGTCACAAAATGGCTTAAATCCAAATCTGCGACGGAGCACCTCGCAGTATCCGAAACACCGCCGATCGCCGCACGGCCGTGCAGTGTCCTGAGATACCATCTTTCTGTTGGCCTCTGCTGTAGGGATGCCTGTTAGATCGTTAGCTCGGGATCGTGCTGCTTGCCAACCGGGTTTTTGTGCTCTGACGGATCGATGGGCTGTCGCGCGTCCCATCGCGGCTGAGGAAGCGGGTCGTCAGTCAGGAAATGACCGATAGCATTGACAATGCACCAAACCCTCCTCGCCTTTGGTCCGTTGGACCGATGACGCTGCCGAGATTTCCCCATTTCTCGTCTGCGTTGTCGGTCTCTTTTTTGGCCGGGCGGGCGGCAACTCGTTCGGATTGCCCTTTAGTGGGGGAGCGTCACCTGCACCGATTAAGCGGTTCAGTGCCCTGCGTTCTGGCCCTTAGGAATGTGTCTCGTGCCGAATGCCGTTGTTGAACGGTAAAATGGGGGCTGTTTGTGGAGGCGTTCAGTATTAGGCGCTGGGGCCGTCTGGTCCCGTCATTGCGTGCCATTGCTCGATGTGCGGGCCCGTTTGAGCGCCAAGCGACACGCACACCATGGCCAGCAACGGTAAGACTGTGATACCATTGCACAAGTTGCGTCGCCGCCGGCAGACTGCCGTTTCCGCGAAGCCGGACAAGCGCAGTGCTCAGTATCGTAACTCTCAACCCGATGAACAAGTAGCCGCGGATTATGGAACTTGTCGTCGCCCTTGGCCTGATCGCCTTCAAGGTCGCGTTGCTGATTGCGATCCTGCTGCTGCTGCCTTTGCCGCTGACCTGGGTGGAACGCAAGATCGCCGGGCACATCCAGCAGCGGATGGGGCCGATGCGCGTGGGGTGGCACGGGCTGCTGCAGCCGGTGGCGGACGGCATCAAGCTCTTGACCAAAGAGGACCACATCCCGGCCGAAGCCGACCGCTTCCTGTTCAAACTGGCGCCAATCCTGGCGCTCGCCCCGCCCTTTGTGGTGTTCGTCGCGATCCCCTTCGGCGAAAGCATCTCGGTCCTCGGTCACGAGATCACACTCTACGTCTCCAACATGAATGTGGCCCTCCTTTTCGTCTTCGCGGTGATCGGGATCGAGGTCTATGGCGTCATCTTCGGCGGCTGGGCCGCGAACAGCAAATACGCGGTCCTGGGCAGCCTCAGAACCTGCGCGCAGATGATCAGCTACGAGATCCCCATGGGGTTCGCGGTCATCGGCGTGGTCATGCTGGCGCAATCCATGAGCCTGCTCGATATCGTGCGGGCACAGGCCGATGTCTGGAACATCGTCTACCAACCGGTCGGATTTTTCGTATTCTTCGTCGCCGGGCTGGCCGAAGCGCAGCGCATTCCGTTCGACCTGGCGGAGGCGGAGGGCGATCTGGGGGCCGGGTTCCATACCGAATACAGCGGCATCCGCTTTGCGTTCTTCATGGTCAGCGAATACGCCGTCATGCTGCTGGTGTCGGTCCTGTCGGTCATCCTGTTCTTCGGCGGCTGGAACGGCGTGCTGATCCCGTTGCCGCCGCTCCTCTGGTTCGCGCTCAAGGTCGCGTTCTTTCTCTATGTGTTTATGTGGTTCCGCTTCACCTTCCCGCGCTATCGATACGACCAACTGATGGCGATCGGCTGGAAAGTCTTGCTTCCACTGTCACTGGCGAACATAATAGTAACAGGTGTTGCTTTCCTTTGAGGGCCACCCCAAGCGAGGCGGCGATGTCGCGCGCACTGCACATAAGTGGAACATGGATCGGCTGGGCATTCTTCGCCGATCTAGCGGGCGCCTTGGCGCTGACCTTCGGCTACATGTTCTCCAGATCCGTGACCATGCAGTATCCTGACAAGGAAAAATGGTTGCCCTATTCGCGTTACCGCGGGCATCACTTCCTGACGCGCGACGAAGAGGGCGAGATCAAGTGCGTGGCCTGCGAACTCTGCGCGCGGATTTGTCCCTGCGACTGTATCGAAGTCATTCCCTACGAGGACGAGAAGGGCAACCGGCATCCAGCTAAATTCGAGATCGACATGGCCCGCTGCCTGTTCTGCGGGCTGTGCGAGGACGCCTGCCCGGCCGACGCGATCGCGCTTGGCCAACAGTACGAATTCTCGAGTTTTTCCTCGCGTGACCTGGTGGTCGGGCGCGACGACCTGCTCGGCAAACCGGGCAAGGCGACGACCGGCGGCGGCGTGGTCGCCGCGCGCCTGAACACCGAACAGGACGTGCTGGTCGAGACGAGCGAGCCTCAGGGATACAACTGGTGGCGGAATATCCGCCGAACGTGAACGCGTGGCAGCCGTCAGGCCGGAGCACAGGAGGCTCAGATGCTTGTCCGCCAAATCTTGAAGACCAAATCTCCCGAGCTCATCTCGGTCACACCAGATCAGACGGTCGTAGAAGTCCTGCGGCTGTTTCGGGACAACAACATCGGATTCGTGGTCGTCAGCCGTTCGCCCGGGGAATGCCTGGGCACGCTGTCGGAGCGGGACTGCTGCTATGCGGTGGCTGAATACGGAATCGAGGCGCCCACAATGCGGGTCGCCGACATCATGAACCGCAGTGTGGTGACCTGTTCGACACAGGATTTGCTGCCCTTTGTGATGTCGCTCATGACCGACCGACGCACGCGCCATGTGTTGGTCATGGATGGCGACGCTTCTGTCGGCGTGGTGAGCATCGGCGACGTGGTCAAGCACCGGCTCGACGAATTGCTCCGTACCGAGCAAGCGTTGAGCGATTACATTGCCGGCACCCCTTATCACTGAGGATGCAAACCCGGGGGAGCCGATTAGGGTGAACTGCCCGGAAGCTCGGCAATGCCTTGGCCGCGATTTTCAGGGCGCGCCCCGACTCCGGTGGCGAAGGCAGCGTGCGCCTTTTGAACCTCCACCGGACAAGGGTATTCGCCCCGCCGCATAAGGCTGTTGAGACGCAGGTCTCTATAGTTTTCAGGCACGAACACGAGGCCCGGGGGAAAATGCCTGTTGACCTTGAGCTGCGCCCTCAGTTCGCCCTGGGCGGCTCGCACGACCACCTGATCGCGATCCGAAAGGCAAAGCTGCGCGGCGTCCCACGCGCTCATCTCAACATATGGGTCATCCGCCACCGTATTCAGGATCTCCGAGCGTTCGGAAAGATATCCATTGTGGAACAGGCAGTTGCCGGTGACCAACATGAGCCGGTCGGCCGCATTCGGGTTAGGCGGAGGGGCGAAGAACTCGCCAGCCGGCGGCGTCGGGTCCGCCGTGGTGAATGCTCCGTCGGCTCCAAGCCCGTCCGTCAGCCCTTGGTAGGCCGGAACCAGCCGGGCAATCTCGCGGAAGATTTCGCCTTGCATCGACGGTTGCAATGCCTGGTTGCGGAGCGCTGCGACGAAGTCGAAGATCGCTAGATTGCCCCGCGCCTCGAAGGCGGGTTCGCGGAACTTGCAGACCTTCTGGATCCGGCCCTCGTTGTTGGTGAAGGTGCCGGTTTCCTCGCCATAACCCGCCGCTGGCAGGACGACATCGGCCACGCCCACCGTATCTGTGAGGAACGTGTCCTGCACGATCAGGAGATCGGTGGCATCAAGCGCCCGCTTGACGAATCCCCGGTCGGGATAGGCCATCAGAGGGTCGCTTCCGGCGATATAAAGCGCGCCTACCCGCCCCTCGTTACAAAGCGCCAGCATGGCGTCGAGATCTGCGCCCGGCTCAGGCGGAATTTCGGCGCCCCAGGCTCGTACGAGAGCGGTGCGCGCCGCATCATCGTTGACCGGGCGCAGCCCCGGCAGCGCCGCCGACAGAACCCCCATGTCCCAGGCGCCCAACTGGTTGGCACGGTCGAAGAGGAACTGCATCGCCAGGTCCTTGCCGAGAATGCGGAGAAGCTGCAACAGGTTTCTGAGTTGCTGCAACGTCGCGCGCGCTTCGGGTGATCTCAGGAGATCGGCGCTGACAAGAACGGTGACGCTGCGGCCTTCCAGCAGCGCGGCGACCAGACGGTCCGGCCCGTTACTCTCTGCGGTCGCTTCCGGCCCACCGCTTGTCGCGCCCATGTCGGCAAAAACGTCACGCGGCAAGGCCTGACCAGCCGCCGCCACCAGCCCGGCCACTACCGCGGCAAGGCTCGCTGCCTCACCGCCCGGCCGAACGCGAACGACCACCCGGGCATCGGCGTCCAGACGGGATGGCCGCGCCGAGAGCATGAGCAACCCGGTCTGCCGCCGCCGGGCGCTGTCTCGCAGCAGGTATTCAGTGACCGGGTTCTCGTCGGTCACGTTGCCACCGACGACAAGCACGCAGTCGTTGCCGATCACCTCCTCCAGCGGCGCGCGGGTGTAGAAGCCCGCCACCAACGGGCCGAGCGTCTCGAAGGGCGTGGACCAGCGCGACGAGCAGTCGATGTTGTTGGTCCGGAATACCGTCCGCATCAGCTTCTGGAACTGATAAAGCACCTCGTTGGGCAGGCGCGGCGAGGCCAGCCCGCCCGCAGCCTTGCTCTCGACGGCCGACAGGCCTAGGCGCAGGTAGTCCCCGGCTTCGTCCCAGGAAACCGGAACCAAGGCACCATCACGACGGATCATCGGCCGCTTGATCCGGTCCTGGCTCTCTACGAAATCGAGGCCGAAGCGTCCCCGCACGCAGAGCGTTTCGCGGTTGAGCCCCTCGTCCCACTTCGAGCGGACCCGCATGAACTCGCCCTTGCGTGTGCCGACGGTCAGCTGGCAGCCCGTGCCGCAGTGCGGACAGACCGTGTCGGTCTCGACCAGATCCCAGGGCCGCGCCTTGTAGCGATAGGGGAAGCTCATCAGCGCGCCAACCGGGCAGACCTCGACGCAATTGCCGCACTGGTCGCAACTCGCGAGACTGCCCTCGAAGCCGGTGACGGCGGTATCCATGCCTTTTTCGATGGTGCCCAAGGCGACCGCTCCGACCACGTCCTCGCACATCCGGACGCAGCGCTGGCACTGGATGCAGCGGTTGACGTTCATGATGATGACGGGGCTGAGACGGATGTCCTCGGAGTGGAACACACGTTTGGCATCGCGGAATCGGCTTTCCCGGGGCCCGTATGCCATCACCATGTCCTGAAGCTCGCACTCGCCGCCCTTGTCACAGATCGGGCAGTCGAGGGGGTGGTTGGCAAGCAGCATGTCGAGCATGGAAGAGCGCGTTTCGTCGATCAGCGGCGTGTTAGTCCGCACCACCATGCCGTCGGTGACCGCGGTGGCGCAGGAAGGCTGCAGCCGCCGCTGCCCTTCGATCTCCACCAGGCACATGCGGCAGGAGGCCAGCGCCGGCAGCCGCTTGAGATAGCAGAAGGTCGGGATTTCGATGCCCAAACGCTCGGCAGCCTGCAGCACCGTAGAGCCTGCCTCCACTTCCAGCGATTGTTCATCGATCGTGACGCTAACCATGACTTTCTTGCGGCCTTCTCCCTGCGCGCTCCTTAGTGAAACGAGCACCTGCCCTCCTCGATATGGGCGACGAATTCATGCTCGAAATGCGCCAGTGCCGCCCGCAGCCCCATAGCCGCGCCATCGCCCAGAGCGCAGAACGTGTTGCCGAAAATGCCTTTGCAGAGCGCCTCCAGCTGTTCCAGATCGTCCGGCACGCCCTGTCCCGCCTCGACCCGGCGCAGCACTTTCACAACCCAGTTGAGCCCTTCGCGGCACGGCGTGCACTTGCCGCAGGACTCGTGGTGGAAGAACTCGATGATCCGGGTGGCGACCTTGACCATGCAGGTCGAGTCGTCGATCACGATCACCCCGGCCGAGCCAAGCATCGAGCCGACCGCAGCCAGTGAGTCGAAGTCCATCCCGACATCCAGCCCGCGCTCCGGGATCAGCGGCGCCGAGACCCCGCCGGGGATCACCGCCTTGATCCTGCGCCCCGGCGGCGGCCCGCCCGCGCGGTCCTCGACCAGTTCACGCAGCGATATGCCCATCGGCAGTTCGTAAAGGCCCGGTTTCCGCACGTGCCCGCTGAGGCAATAAAGCTTCGGACCGGGGCTCTTGTCAGGGCCGATGCCGCGAAACCAGTCCGGCCCCCGCGCCACAATATGCGGCACGCAGACCAGCGTCTCGACATTGTTGATCACGGTCGGGCTGGCGTAGAGCCCCGCGACCGCCGGAAATGGCGGTTTCAGACGGGGCTGCGCCCGCTTGCCTTCGAGCGAGTCGAGCATCGCCGTCTCCTCGCCGCAGATATATGCGCCGGCGCCGCAATGGATGTGCACGACGAAATTGAAATCCAAGCCCAGAATCCGTGTCCCCAGATAACCCTTCGCATGGGCCTCGGCGATCGCCTGCTCCAGCCGGTGGATCGCCAGCACGTATTCCCCGCGGATGTAGACATAGGCGGTTTCCGCCCCGATCGCGTAGGCGCTGATCGCCATGCCCTCGATCAGCTGGTGCGGATCACGCTCCATGATGATCCGGTCCTTGAACGTGCCGGGCTCGCCCTCATCGGCGTTGCAGCACAGGTATTTCGGCTTGTCGGCCCGTTTTGGCACGAAGCTCCATTTCAACCCCGTCGGGAATCCGGCGCCGCCGCGACCGCGCAGGTTCGATTGCTTGACGAGGTCGATGATCTCGTCGGGCGTGTGCTCGCGCAGCGCCTTCGCCAGCGCCTGGTAGCCGCCGCCGGCCTCATAGCTCGAAAGCAGATGGCCATCCGGCACGTCCATGTTTCTGAGAAGGACCGGTTCGAACATGGCGGCTATTCACCCGGCGGTCCTGCGGCGGCGAGTTCGGCGCCGGTCGCTTGCCCTGCCGCCGCGCGCAGCCTGTCCAAGAGCGCGTCGATCCGCGCAATGTCGAGGTCGCCGTGATAGTCGTCGCCGACCTGCATCACCGGGGCCATCTCGCAAGCGCCGAGGCATTCGACGGTCGAAAGCGTGAACAGCCCGTCCGGGGTCGTGCCGCCCTTTTCGATCCCCAGCACAGTCTCCAGATGCCTCAGTAGGTCCTCGGATCGGCGCAGCATACAGGATAGGTTGTCGCAGAGTTGCAAGTGGAACAGACCCACCGGCTCGGTATGGAAGAGGGTGTAGAAGGTCGCCAATTCGTAGACCCAGACCCGCTCGACACCCAGGATGTCGGAGACCTCTTCCAACACCGGGCCGGGCAGATGACCATGTTCCTTCTGCGCGATCAGAAGCGCGGGCATGATCGCCGAGCGCTGGTCGGGATACCGCGCCGCCGCCGCTTCTATCTTTTCGCGCATGTTCATTGCGTCCAGATCCCGGCTACTTGTCTACCTCGGCCATCACCGGGTCGAGGCTGCCCAGCACGGCGATCATGTCCGCGAGGAAGCGCGCATTGCTTGCCCCGAACAGTCCCTGAAGGTTGACGAACGACGGTGCCCGCACCTTCATACGGAACGGTTTTTGCGACCCGTCGCTGATGATGTAAAAGCCGAGTTCGCCCTTTGGTGCCTCGATCGCCGAATAGACCTCGCCCTTCGGCACTTTGAAGCCATAAGCCGACAGGTCGAAATGCTGGATCAGCGCCTCCATCGAGCAGTGCACCCTGTCCTTATCCACTGGGAAAGCGATGGTCGGCATATCGATCTGGAACGGCCCCTCGGGCATCTGGTCAAGGCATTGCTCGATGATCCGGACGCTCTCGCGCATCTCCTCGACGCGGCATTGCCAGCGCGCGTAGCAATCACCCTCATCGCGGGTAATGACGTTGAAAGCCAACCGGTCGTAGATCTCATAGGGCTCGTCGCGGCGGATGTCCCAGTCGACGCCCGAGGCCCGCAGGTTCGGGCCACTCAGGCCAAGGTCGATGCCGTCCTCGGCTGAGATCACGCCGATCCCCTGCGTGCGCTTCAGGAACACCCGGTTGTTCTCGACCAGCCGTTCATAGTCGCGGATCCGGTTCGGGAAGATGTCGCAGAACTCCCTGATCTTGGGAAAGAACCCGTCGGGCAGGTCCTCGCGCACACCCCCGACCCGGCAGAAGGACGTGTGCATCCGCGCCCCGCTGATCATCTCCAATAGGTCCATGATCATTTCACGCTCGCGCATGGCGTAAACCAACGCGGTCATGGCGCCCAGGTCCATCGGCAACGCACCGGTGATCAGGAGGTGACCGGAGATCCGCGCGAGTTCGGCCATCAGCACGCGGATATATTGCGCGCGGATCGGCGCTTCGATGCCCAGGAGCTTCTCCACCGCTAGCGCGAAAGCGAGGTTGTTCGAGGGCGGGCAGAGGTAGTCGAGCCGGTCGGTTAGCGGAAAAATCTGGGTGTAAGTGAAGCTCTCGGCCAGCTTTTCGGTGCCGCGGTGGAGGTAGCCGATGTGTGGGTCCACGCGCGCGACATACTCGCCGTCCAGCTCAAGGACGAGCCGCAGCACCCCATGCGTGCTGGGATGCTGCGGGCCGAGGTTGAGAAGCACCTCCTTTGTGTCGAGCGCTTCACCTGCCGGCCTGCTCAGTTCCGTGACTTCGGTCATCTCACTTCCCGGCGTCGAACGGCCTCCCTTATGGAATGTCCTTGGTGGCGAGATCGGGCTGCGTCGGCGGCGGGCCTTCCGCGCCAAACGGGTTCAGCGTGTCCTTGTAGCCCCGGAGCGGAAAGTCCTTGCGCTGCGGAAAGCCCTCGAAGCCTTCCCACATGTAGATCCGGCGCAGGTCGGGATGGCCCTCGAACCGGATGCCATACATGTCCCAGGCCTCTCGCTCGTGCCAGTTGGCGGTCCGCCAGACCCCCGTCACCGACGGGACCCGCGGCGGATCGCCGAGGCGGCATTTGATCCGAACGCGCCATTTGTTCGGCAGCGAATAGAGGTGGTACACCGCCTCGTAGCGCAGCGTTTCGGGATAATGGTCGACCCCGCAGATGTCGGACAGGAAATCGAACCGCAGCGTCGGATGGCCCTTCAGGAATTGGCAAAGCTCGACGATCATGTCAGGCGGTGAGGCGAAAGCGTGAACCCCATGCGAGAAGCCAAGCTCCTCGATTTCCCCCCCGAAACGTTCCGCGATCAGGGTGCGGATGAGGGACGTCTCCACGCTCATGAGGCTGCAACCCGATCCAGAGGCGTCCCGGCCAGCGCGCGGGACCTCTTGATCTTCTCTTGGAGCAGAAGGATGCCATGCATCAGTGCCTCGGGCCGCGGCGGGCAGCCGGGCACATGCACGTCCACCGGCACGAAAGTCTCCGCCCCCTGCACCACGGCGTAAGTGTTGTAGACCCCGCCCGAGATCGCGCAGGTGCCCATGGCGATGACCCAGCGTGGCTCCGGCATCTGGTCGAAGAGCCGGCGCACGACCGGAGCGAACTTCCGCGTCACCGTGCCGGCGATGATCATCACGTCGGACTGGCGCGGCGAAGGTCGAAACACCACGCCGAAGCGGTCGAGATCGTAGCGGGCGCAGCCGGCCGAAATCATCTCTATGGCGCAGCAGGCAATCCCGAAGGTCTCGGGCCAGAGCGCCGACCGCCGGCTCCAACTGATGACGCTGTCGGCGGTGGTGAACAGCACGCTGTCGCGAATCGTTTCGCCTACTCCTCCCATTCCAGCGCTCCTTTCAGCCAGGCGTAGGCGAAGCCCACGATAAGCAGCAGCATGAAGACAAACATCTCGACATAGCCGACGAGCCCGATCTCCTTCAGCACGACCGCCCAGGGAAACAGGAACATCGCCTCGACGTCGAACACCACCAGCAGGATTGCGAGGATGAAGAACTGCACCCTGAAGCGGCCCCCGGCGGCCTCGCCGGCCGGGTCCATGCCGCACTCATAGGGCATGTTCTTCGCGGGATAGGGGTTGGACGGGCGCAGGAGCGAGGAGACGAACAGCGTCGCCACGGCCACCAGGACAATTCCGGCGACCATGAAGAGAACCGGCAGGAATTCCATTCCAGTCATGTCGCGCTGCCCTGGTCACCCACCGAGGGCTTGCTCAAGCTGCGACCGACCAATCTTCAGGCCGGCGGTGCTGGCCCTCGTGCAGCGACTAGGGCATCCTTTCGTACGCTCCAGAGTATTCCCTTGGCCGGTTCATTGCAAATCCAATCGTGGTCAACCGCCGAACACGGAACTCTGGGCAAGCCTCAGAAACCACGCCGGAAACAGTCCGATGCCGATGGTGCCGGCGGCGGTCAAGGCGAGCGTGGCGCGGACGGACGGCGTCAGGGCAGGCTCGAACGCGCGCTCCGGCTCGCGCATGTAGATCACCATGACGATGCGGATGTAGAAGTAGGCGGCGACGGCGCTCAGCAGCACCGCGATCACCGCCAGCGTGACGAAACCCCGCTCGACGAGCGCCACCAGCACGTAGAACTTGGCGAAGAACCCGGCTGTCGGCGGAATGCCGGCGAGCGAGAACAGGTAGAGCAGCATCAGAAGCGCCAACCCGCGATGCGACTTGGCGAAGCCGGCGTAGTCCTCGATGACCTCGCCGGAGAAATCGCCATTCCGCATCATGATGACGATGCCGAAGATACCGAGATTCATGAAGGCGTAGATCAGCAGGTAGAGCATCACCCCGGCAATCCCGTCGGCGCCACCCGCCACCACGCCGAAGAGCGCGAAGCCCGCATGGGCGATGCTGGAATAGGCGAGCAGGCGCTTGAAATTGTCCTGCACCAGCGCCACGAAGCTGCCGAGCGCCATCGTCACCACCGCGATCACTGCGACGATGATCCAGGCGTCGGAAGCGGCGACCAGCGGGTTGAGGAACACGCGCAGGATCACCGCGAATCCCGCCGCCTTGGGGGCGACCGACATGAAGGCCGTGATTGTCGTCGGCGCGCCTTCATAGACGTCCGGCACCCACATGTGGAACGGCACCGCGCCGACCTTGAAGACCAGCCCCGCGACGATGAAGACCACCGCCAGGAGCAATCCGGGATCGAGCGGGTCGCCGGTCACCGCCGCAGCCATCCCGTCCAGCTGCGTCGTGCCGGTGATCCCGTAGATCAGCGAGACGCCGTAGAGGAAGATTCCCGTCGAGACCCCGCCGAGAACCACGTATTTCAGCGCCGCCTCGTTCGACCGCCGCTCCTTCCTGAGGAAGCCGGTGAGCACATAGGTCGAGAGCGCCATCAGTTCGAGGCCGACATAGATCGACAGAAGATCGGTTGCCGAGGCCATGATCATCATGCCGGAAAGCGCAAAGAGCAGCAGGACATAGTATTCGCTCAACGCGATCTCCTCGATCTCGGCATATTTTCGCGACAGGAGGAACGTCAGGATGGTCGAAAGGTAGAACACCATCTTGAAGAAGACCGCGAAGCGGTCGGCGATAAACATGCCCGAATAGGCCGGCCGCACCTCGCCCGCCAGTAACAGTGTCGCCAGCGTCGCAACCAGCACGGTTGCAGCGGAAGCCCAGACGAGGAAATACCCCTGTCCCTTTGGCACAAGCTGTCCCAGAATCAGCAAGATGCAGGCCCCAGTGACCACCACGATCTCGGGCAGGCTCGCTAGGATCGACTGGAAAAGCGTGGCAGCGGTCATTGGCCGCCCCCGTTAGAATGCACCTGCGTGAGCAGATGCCTCACCGAAGGCCCGATGATGTTGAGAAAAGGTTTCGGATAGAGCCCGACCCAGAGCACGAAGACCGCCAGCGGCAGGATCGCCACCAGTTCGCGGGCGTTTACGTCGCGAATCTTGAACCGCACGCCGATGCTGGCTGGACCAAGCGCGACTTTCCTGTACATGCCAAGCAGATAGGCCGCGCCCAGCAGTGCCCCCAAAACGGCGGCCGCGCCGACGGCCAGATTGGCCGCAAACGCGCCCGACAGCACCAGCAGCTCGCCCACGAACGAATTCGTTCCCGGCAGCGCCATCGACGACAGGGTGAACAGCGCAAGAAACGCGGTATAGACCGGCGCCGCCTTCATCAGCCCGCCATAATCCGCGATGCTGCGGGTATGGGTCCGCTCGTAGATCAGGCCGACGAACAGGAACAACGCGCCCGTCGTTACGCCATGATTGAACATTTGCAGGATGCCGCCCTCGAGCCCGCGGAGGTTCAACGTGAAAATACCCAGCGTCACGAAACCCATGTGGCTGATGCTGGAATAGGCCACCAGCTTCTTGAGGTCGTCCTGCGCCAGCGCGAGTAACCCGCCATAGACGATTGCGAGCGCCGAAAGCGAAAGCATTAGCGTGGAATAATACAGCGACGCCTCCGGCAGCATCGGCAGCGAGAACCGCAGGAAGCCGTAGGCGCCCATCTTCAGGAGAACGCCGGCGAGGATGATGCTACCCGCCGTCGGCGCCTGCACATGGGCGTCCGGCAGCCAGGTATGGACCGGGACCATCGGCACCTTGACTGCGAAGGCGATCAGGAAGGCAAAGAACAGCCAGGACTGAACCCGGAACGGCAAATCCTGCGCCGTCAGGGCGAGGATGTCGAAAGTCTCGCCGCCGTGGAAATAGAGCACGATGACACCGATCAGGAACAGAAGACTGCCCGCCAGCGTGTAGAGGAAGAATTTGAACGCCGCATAGACCCGGCCGTCGCCACCCCAGACGCCGATGATCACGTACATCGGGATCAGCATCGCCTCCCAGAAGACGTAGAACAGGAACAGGTCGAGCGCGCAGAACACCCCCAGCATCAGCGCCTGCATGGCCAGCAGGCTGACCATGAACTCCTTCACCTTGCGGTCGATCGCGACCCACGAGGCGAGCACGCAAATCCAGCCCAATAACGCAGTCAGGAATACAAAGAGCGCGCTGATTCCGTCGATGCCGAGCGCGTAAGTGATTCCGAGCGCGGGCACCCACGGGCGCGTCTCGGTGAACTGCATCTCGTGGGTAGTGGTGTCAAAGCCGGCCAGCATAGCGATGCAGAGAGCGAGGTCGAGGACGGTGACACCTAGCGCCGTCCACCGCACCGCATCGTCGCTGCGGAGAAGCATCAGAACCGCTGCCCCGGCGGCGGGCATGAACACGATGAGGCTAAGCAGCGGGAACGCCATCGCACCCCTACCGCCACACCACAGCGAAGACGGCGATGGCTGCGATCACACCGACGATCATCGCCAGCGCGTAATGGGTCACGACGCCGGTCTGCAGCTTGCGCAGCGCACCGCCACCGCGCAGGATTGAGCGGGCGACGCCGTTCACAACGGCGTCCACACCGTTGAGATCGATCCGCAGTCCGGCCCGTGCGGTTCCGTGCAGGAAGGGCAGCACCACGGTCTCGGACACGTCGCTCACCGCCTTCTCGTAGCGCGCCAGCGGTTTTTCGGCGAGCCACATGAAATGCCGCGCGCCTTTGCGGTAGAACCAGTCGGTGTCGATGCTGATCGTGTTCTCGGGGTCGAGCGCCCTGAGGAACAGCACGAAGCCCAATGCGGTGAACATCAGTATGCCGAGGCTCTCGGTGATATGGACGCCGGTGTAGGGTTCGAAGTCGACTGGATGGGGCAGCAGCGCGTAAAGTGGTTGGGGGAACACCCCGATCGCGATGCACAGCACCGCCGCCATTCCCATCGCAACAAGCATATTGCGGGGCGGCTCCCGCGCCTCCAGCATCCGGTCCATGCCGAAGAACATGTAGTACGGGAGCTTGAGCCCAGTGTGCAGGAAGGTCCCAGATGATGCCATCGTCAGCGCCAGCACCACCAGCGCGCGGTGATCCTGTCCGGCGGCGGCCACCACCATCGATTTGGTCACGAAGCCCGAGAAGAACGGAAATGCCGAGATCGCGAAGGCGCCGACCATGTAGAGCGCCACGGTCAGCGGCATGGTCCTGTAGAGCCCACCGAGCTCGGTGAGCTTGCGCCGCCCGGTGACGTGGATCACCGCCCCCGCACCCATGAACAGGAGCGCCTTGTAGAGGATATGCGCGAAGGCATGGCTGGAGGCCCCGTTCACCGCCATCTCGGTACCGATGCCGACGCCCGCCACCATGTAGCCCACCTGGCTGACGATGTGATAGGCCAGGAGCCGACGGCAGTCGTTCTCCAGCACCGCGTAGATGACGCCGTAAAGCGCCATTGCCGTGCCGAGCCAAACGAGAAGCTCGGTGCCCGGAAACGCCCGGGCCAGCACATAGACGGCGGTCTTGGTGGTGAAGGCGCTCATGAACACCGCTCCGGTGACGGTCGCCTCCGGGTAGGCGTCTGTCAGCCAGGCGTTGAGAGGCGGCACCGCGGCGTTGAGCATGAACCCGGCGAGGATCAGGTAGGCGGCGACGCCCATCCCCCCCTCGATCGGGCCGAAGAGCAGCGAACCTGTGGCGAGCCCGTGGAGAATGACGCCACCCAGCAGGGCGACGCCGCCGGTGATATGGACCATGAGATACCGGAACCCCGCACGGATCGCCTGCTTGCCGCGCTGGGCAAAGACCAGATAGGCAGAGGCAAACGCCATACCTTCCCAGAACAGGAACAGGGTCAGGTAATCGCCTGCAAACACCACGCCGAGCGCGCTGCCAACATAGACGAAAGCCGCCACATGCTCTCCGGCGCCCGTCAGGTGCAGCGCATAGACCATGCCGATCAGCGCCATAATGGTGAAAACGGTGGCGAAGACGATGCTCAGCCTGTCGACCTTCGCAATCAGGATTTCCTGCCCGATGAACTCCGCCGCGCCGTAGCTGCCCGGCTGCACGGTGAGCACGGCGAGGATCGCCAGCGCGGGAATCAACATCAGATAGGCCTTGCGGATTGATCCTTTCAGGAAAGGGATCGGCAGGGCGCCAAGAATGAACAGCAGGGCGGGATGGACGAAGTCAATCATAATAGTCCTCGCGCCGCATCAACCCGCCCTGATGGCCGAGGAACTTGGAGACGAAGATCAGCAGGACGCAGGACAAGAAGCCATAGACGGCCGACCAGCCCGGCAAGCGGTCCCACAGGAATTCAGCGTGTTCGCGGGGGACCAGAAAATCGGCGATGACGATCAGAACGAGCGCCAGATAAAACAGCCGGCGGCGTTGCTCCGCGTATCTCGCCTCACCAAAGAAATCGACGACACGCCTGATCATCTGACCACTCCTTCCGCCAGGGCGAGAAAATAGCCGGGGAAAATACCCATCGACACCGACAGGATCGCGGTCGCGACCAGTGGGATCGTCACCAACGGAATTTCACGGACCGTCGCCGGACTTTCCTGTGCCTCCGTCCCGAAAAAAGCGACATAGCTGACCGGCAGGAAGTAGGCGGCGTTCAGGACCGAGCTCACCAAGAGCACGACCAGGAACGCAATCTCCCCCGCCTCCACCGAGCCCAGCGCCAGATACCACTTGCTGACGAAGCCCGCGGTCGGCGGCACCCCGATCATGCTGAGCGAGGCCACGAAGAACGCGCCCATCGTCCAGGGCAGCCTGCGGCCGATGCCGGCCATGTCGCTGATGTTCCGCTTGCCGGACGCGCAATAGATCGACCCGGCGCAGAAAAAGAGCGTGATCTTGGAGAACGCATGCGCCGCAATGTGGATGATCCCGCCAACCATCGCGACCGGCGACAGCAGGACCGCGCCCAGCACGATGTAGGAGAGTTGGCTGACCGTCGAATAGGCGAGCCGCGCCTTCAGGTCGTCCCGCGTCAGGGCGTAGATGGACGCCATCAGGATGGTGAACGAGACCAGATAGGCCGTTGCGATGCCGAGCCCCAGCCCGTCCACCAGCCCCGTGCCGAAGACATGGAACACCACCCGCAGCACGCAGAACACGCCCATCTTGACCACGGCCACCGCATGCAAGAGTGCGCTGACTGGTGTCGGCGCGACCATCGCGGCAGGCAGCCAGGCGTGCATCGGCATCACCGCGGCCTTGGCGAAGCCGAACAGATAGCAGAAGTAGACCACGGTCAGCAGCGCCGGCGAGGCATCGACCCCGGCCAGCAGCCCGCCTGGCACGAAGTCGAGCGACCCCGCCAGATGGTAGGTCAGCGCCAGCGCGGCGAGAAGCACGCTTTTCGACGCCCCCATCAAATAGACGAGGTACTTGCGGCTACCCGTCCATCCCTCTTCGTCCTCGTGGTGATAGACGAGCGGATAGGTAACGAGGCTGAGCACCTCGTAGAAGATCACCAGCGTGAACAGATTGGCGGCGAAGGCGCCCCCGACGGCCGCCGCGAGACTGGCGGCGAAGCAGGCGAAGAACCGGGTCTGCGCGTGCTCGTTCAAGTGGCGCATGTAGCCGATGGAATAGATCGCCGCCACGATCCACAAGAGCGACGAGACGGTGGCAAACACCATGCCGAGCGCATCGACCCGGAAAGCGAAGTCGATCCCCGGCAGAATCTCGAACAGGCGCAAATCGACCGTCCCGCCGGCCAGCACCGTGGGTGCCATCGAGGCGACAATTGCGAACATGGCGATCGCGGCCAAGGGCGAGACGAGATCGCGGAGTTTCTCGCGGTTGTTCAGAACGAGAACTGCAAGGGCCGCCAGGCCTGCGACGGCGACGGCAAGCAGCGGCCGGATCGATATCACCGGGTCCAAGCCGCTATCCTTTCATCATGGTCACGTCGTCGACCTTGAGGGTGGACTTGTTCCTCACGAGGGCGACCAGAATCCCGAGGGCGACCGCAATCTCCGCCGCGGTGATTGCGATGACGAAGATCGCGAAGATCTGCCCGCGGAAATCGTCGTAGTAACGCCCGAAAGCGATGAAATTGATGTTGACCGAGTTGAGCAGCAACTCCAGCGACATCAGCACGACCAGGATATTGCGCCTGAGCAGCACGCCCGCCGCTCCGATCACGAACAGGACCACTCCGAGCAAAATATACCACCAGAGCGGAACCATCACCCCTGCTCCTTCCGCGCCAGCACGATGGCGCCGACCAGGGCCGCCAGCAGGATCACGGAGGCGGCTTCAAACGGTAGGAGATAGTCGGCGAAAAGTGTCATGCTGAGCTGCCTGATCTGATCGCCGCCGCGCATCGCGACGGGCTCCGTGACCGAAAAGCGGTCGCTCCAGAGCACCAGTACAAGCATCTCGACCCCAAGCAGGACGAGCAGCACCAGAGCCGGCAGATTGCCGCCCGGCAAGAACCGCTGCAATACCGCTTCGCGCACATCGATCATCATGATCACGAACAGGAACAGGACCATGATTGCGCCGACATAGACGAAGATCTGGATGACAGCGAGCAACGGTGCCTGGAGCAAGACGAAGATTGCCGAGATCTGCAGGAAACACGCCATCAGCGCCAATGCGCTGTGAACCGGATTCCGCGCCAGGACCACGGTCAGTGCCGTGATCACGGACGCCGCAGCGAACAGAAGAAAGAACGCCTGATCCATCGACGCCAACCCTCCGCCGCGATCTGTCACTCGGCGCAAGGCGGCCGGGTTTGAGATAGCTGCGCACTTCAGATGCGTCTACAAATTGTGCCCTAGTATCGAATTTTTCTCAAGATTACATGGTTTGGCGCTACGTTATGCCCAAGTCTCAGCATCTGATACGGTGTGCGATCCCGCAGCTGCCTATCCGTTACTCAGGCTGCCTAAGGAGGTTCGGCACGAGATCAGAAACCCTGAAAAAAGGACGTCGCGGCCAGACGGCGGGCCTTTGGCGAGCTTACCCCGCCCAGATGTAGTGAATAATCTCTTCGGCCTCGCGCTCGACCTCCTCGATGCGCTTCTTCACCACGTCGCCGATCGAGACGATGCCGTCGAGTTGGCCGTTCTTTACCACGGGCAGGTGGCGGAAGCGGCCTGTGGTCATGATCTCCATGACCTGGTTGATCGTGTGGTTCTCGGTGCAGAGGTTGACCTTGGCGGTCATTGCGTGACGGACACTCTGCTCCAGGGCCGCAGACCCATACTTGTTCATGGCGCAGACGATGTCGCGCTCGGACACGATGCCGATCACCTTGCGATCACCATTGGTAACGACCAGTGCGCCGATCCTGTGTTCGGCGAGCCTGTTGATCGCCACGGCGAGCGTCTCGTTCGGGCCAATCGTCTCGACGGCTCGACCCTTGTCCTCGAGAATCGCTTTGACGTTCATGGCTTCCTCCAAGCGCTGCTACGCTCCAGCCCTCCGCCCCGTCTCCCTCTCGGTGCATTTCTGCGCCATCGTGCGCCGCGCGCCTTGATATTTCAAGTCCGACTTGAAATCTCAGGCCACAGTGCTTTCTGGCGGTAGGCCTTCATGATTGGCTTACACAAATCGCCGCCTGCTACAGGGGTCGCCCTTGCCGGCGCCGATGCTCATCGATCAGCCGAGAGCGCCGCCACGGATTTCCAAGGGAAGCCGATTCCGTCGGGCTCATGGGCGGCATGCCTGGTTCCTCTAGATGCATGCCGCTTTCGTCTATTTTCGCAAGCGCCCCTGAAACCTCAGGCGGCGTGCAGGTGCCGTTCAGCGTCCGGCAGCGATTTTGGCAAGCGGCGCGAGGATCGAACTTTCGCCCTTCAGAGCGATATCACTCAGCGAGATGAGGCCCCGTCATTCGCTTCTGCCGGTTGAGCACTGGAAGGTGACGCACCCGGCGCGCCTGCGTTTGTTCAAGCGCCTGCTCCAGGCCTGGTCCTCGAAACAGAAGAATATGCCGGGCGACATCACAGCGTCGGACGCGAATCCTTCGTGGTAAAACATCCGGGTCGATCGAGTGAACGGTGGAACCACTATGGCGGGCGTTACTGTGACAAGACGATCAGGATCGTCATTGATCATGTGCGGCAGATGAACTCCCGGACCGCCGAAGATCCTACGCTAATCTACTCCAAAACAGCCGCTTCGCCGAATTTATTAGGTCTTTCCCCTACTCCCACTCAATGATCAATTAGGTCTATAACTGCTTGTTTTGATTGATAAAATCTTATCATCTTTCCAATGAATACCGTCAAGAATACCGTCAGATTCTTAGGCTGTTGAAAAGACTAAAACAATGTGGTCGCCGTCGCGGTATGCACACTTTTGACTGCATTATTTACGACTGCCATTCGGCGAGGTCAAAGCCGGAGTTCACAGACCATAAGGCAAGGACGGTCTTGCTCATGCTCGACAGCCCTAGGTCGAGTAGACGGGAATGGGCTGGCAGGAGATGGGTGTCGTGTCGAATCCTGTCGATCCTCGATCGACCAAAGCTTCGCATTCTCATCTGCTGTGACATTGTGTGGGCACACCTTTTTGAGGTCGTTCATTGGCAAGTCTTTGATGCTTGAAATTCTTCGGTGCTAGCAACATCACGTAATACGCTGGCAGGTTGACGACAAATCTCCTGTTCGATGGAGCTTGTCGTGCATTTTTTAGGATGAATCACCGTGCTAGCGTGGACACATAGGCCCAATGATCCTCTGTCCTTCAACGTTTCCGCTTCGGAAGACGACCCAAGAAAGGCTTTCTCGGCAGTACTTTCGCGTACTGAAGTACGGAAAAATTAGAATGCCTCTCCATCTGGTCGGGGAAACGATCGAGAAGACACGCAGAGACGGGCAAACTGGTGAAGCTGATGCGCGGCATCTACGTCGATGCCGATGATGACATCGACAAGGTGCTCCTCCGACACGCTGTTGGCATGTCCCAATATCTATACCCGCGTGCTATCTCTCTGCAGCCATTTCCGTGCTGCTCGGCCCAACGCGCGACGGTCGCCTCTTCCTAAGCGGTCGACGTAAGCAGCCGACCCGGCTCCGTTTCACTCAAGATCATTCAGAACGAAGGCCCGCCAACCCCTCTGTCGCACAAGCAGTGATCAACGACATTGTGAACGAGTTCCGGATGGCAGTCTCTTCCTTGCACCAGCGATTCCTCGAGGCCTTTCGGCTACGCAGAGAGCATGCAGCGTCAATGGACGACGCCACGCGGGAGGCGATCGCGAAAAGGCTCATAGAGGAATACAGCAGCGCGAAGGGAGCGGCAGACGCGGTGTGGACGCTTGCGCGCGAAAACCAATGTATCGCGAAGGCCAACAGGCCGAAGGCTATGTGCTCCGTCGCCGCGGTCGTCCCGGTGCGCAACGAAGCTGCGATGGATCTGATCGTGGCCTGGCATTGCCGGCGACTATATGCATATCACCGTCGCCGAGGTCCGTTGGGTTCGCCAGCGCGGACGCGTTCGTTGGCGGGATGTCGCCGAAGGGGCCTATGGGCGCGAGCAGGTCGTCACAATTCAGACGCTTGTCATTGATCGTCTGCCGGCGTCGGTTCGCTCCGCGATGTTTCCTGCGGATGGTTATTGGAAATCCGGCCGACCGGGCGCGAGTCGCCGCGTGAGCTTGGATTTCCCCGCAATGTTGGGATCGGTAAACTTGAAGATCGCCTCCTCGACCTTGCACACGCGCAACGACTGCGTTTGGTCGCGCAGCGGATCGATCCGCGCTGACCAGCTTGTTTGCCGGGCGCAACTCGGTTCCCGCGCGCGATCGTCTGCATCAGAGTGTGGTTCTTCATTGGCTTGTCGAGATGGATCGTCGAGCAGGTTGGCACGTCGAAGCCGGTGATCCACATCGCGCAGACGAAGACCAGTCTCGACCTCCCCACCTCCTGGAGCATGGCTTCAAGCGGAACCGACGAGTTCACCGGCCGAATGCAGGAGGCCATCAACGGGATGATGCTGGACATGATCGCCGCGATTGCCCGCAAGGACTATGACGACAGGCGGCGGCGGCAGGCCCAGGGTATCCGGAAGGCCAAGCAGGAAGGGCGCTACCGGGAGCGGCCTGAGGACCAGGAGCGCAATGCGGCCATAGAAACATAGACCCCTCCATTTCGTTACCCGGTAGCTACGTTGCACTGACGACAGCCGCAAGGAGGCGACCCGATTGGTATGCCCTACGCACACTCCGCACTCCAACCGCTGGACAAGGATAGCCCCGCCAGCGCGTGCTCATGTCGGTCTGAGGTACCGCCACCGGGCAGCCTCTCGGCGTCTGGCGGCTCGTCTCGCTCGGGCCTGTGTGGTGAAACCGAAGGGGCACGGGGGGTGCCACGCATGAGCCTGTTATCCGATGGGTCGTAAGAAAATTTGGCCCGGATATTCCGACCCCTCCTTTTGACCCCGTTGAACCCGCTCACCCGAATTGTCTATCCGAGCTAGCCCAAGCGGCCGATTTGGGGGCGATCTTTATCGGCTACTAATGACCTGTCGCTTGACGCTGGGGTCAATTGGGTGGGCACTCGTCATTGGGTGGGCACGCGCGTCAGGCCGGAGTGTAGGCTGGGGTGCGGAAGTCGCAATCTTTGAAGGTCCGTCCCCGGCCGCACTCTTGAGACACCCGCCCGGGTAGCCTTGGGGGGCGGCACTAGCCGATGTAAGACTGACAGGGTGCCCAAGGCTCCGCTGTCTGGGTCCTGTCATCGCTCAGTCACTATTTTAGTTGTGCTGCCACTGCACCCTGCGAAGGCAGCTCAAAGCAGCGGGGACTAACCCCAAGCCCCCCACCCGGTCCCCGCTGCTCATTTACCGTCGCAATGACGTCAAGGCCCGCGTGACCACCTACAACATCGCAGCACACGCCAGTACCCGGCATGATCGTCAAGGCTTTCCGGTGCCGTTGCGGCTCAACGCGCTGCGTTCACGGCGGAATTCGTGAAGGGAGAGATTCGCGCGGTAGGCGCACTGGACGGGCGCGCCATCTTGTCTATCTAATCGCCGACGCAAACCTCACCACGGAAACAATCCACCTCGATCACGAAATCCCAAACATCGTCCTCAAAACGAGCATTCCTATCGACCTGCTGATCGGAACCTACCGAACGAGCAAATTGCGAGCGCCTTGCTTTAGGATTGCCAGGCGCTTCGGCAGGCATTTGCAGACCATCGATTGCGATAAGCGCTCCTTTGGGCGATGCCACTTAGGTTCTGATGAATTGCAAAAAGCTCAAGACTGTTTGGCTGGCCATCGATTCCGGCCGACTGCTTGGCCACTAATTTCACATAATTTCACATTCCAAACAGAGACGAAAGTTGGCCCAGAGCTTACGGCCGAAACGCTCGCTTAGGCAGTTGGATGCACCGTAACGGGGGCGAGGCTTCCGCGCCGATTCCAAATCCTTTGCTCTTCGGCCGTCCCCTCGTACGTCTTGACTAGTACGAGCCCGCAGCCTATTTCAGCGCCACGTTAGCACTCTCCACTGGCGAGTGCTAACCACGCTCCGGCAACGGAGAACCTTTCAACCTCCGCACCAGGGATATCCAAAATGGCAAAGTCGAATTTCCGGCCGCTGCATGACCGCGTGGTCGTTCGTCGGGTCGAATCCGAATCCAAGACCTCCGGCGGCATCATCATCCCCGACACGGCAAAGGAAAAGCCGCAGGAAGGCGAGATCATCGCCGTCGGTTCCGGCGCCCGCGACGAAGCCGGCAAGCTCGTCCCGCTGGACGTCAAGGCCGGCGATCGCATCCTGTTCGGCAAGTGGTCGGGCACCGAAGTCAAGCTCAATGGCGAAGACCTTCTGATCATGAAGGAATCCGACATCATGGGCATCAT